>DSAU01000445.1 GCA_011046315.1 bacterium | reverse complement strand
GGTGAAACCTTTCGGGTATTGTTGATGTGGCTTTATATATTTTTAATCATTTCGACATTAATGATTGTTAAGCCGGTCGTCAATTCCTTGTTTTTATCCAGTTATGGTGCAAAACGATTAGCGTCATAGATTCAATTCTAATGCACAATACTGTTATCGAAGAAAATGCTTATTTATATGAAGTCATCAGTGATCAGAATGTTTTAATTGGAAAAAGCGCACAGCTGGGATTGAGTAAAAATATCAAACCGAATGAAAAATATCCGGAACATGTTTTTACCGGATTAACATTAATTGGTAAAAAAGCTTCTATTCCAAGTAAAACCAGACTCTATCGAAATACAATTATCGAACCTTACGTGGGAAAATCCAGTTTTGAAAATAGAAAATTTGAAGTGGGTAGTTATATTGCGTGCCAATAGCTCACTCAAATTATGAAACGAACTAAAAATAGACTAATTCAGCTATGGACTTATATTTTTAGGATTTACTATTTTGATAGGATACCATAATGAAAAGGGTAGTTGAGAATAAAAATACAACAATAAATAAAAATTTCATATCTATGAAATGGATCGATAATCCGCATGAAAAATTATTTGAAATTCTACCATCGATTAAAAATCGTTTTTATGTAACGATTGAAGAATTCTGGTCAGAAACCTATCAAAATCGATCAATTTTAATTTATGGTGAAAATGATTTGGTTAATTCCGTTTATGAAGAAATATTGAGAGCCATAACAACTGTTGCTGCTCACTAATTGTAATTTGGATAATTATTACCTAATGTTTGAAAGAAAACTATTAAGTTTCCAAATTTTTCTGTTATTGCATGAACTATTGCCACAGCGGGATGACGAACTAATCTCTTGCTTTTAAAACCATTGATTCGCCCCGATAAATCGGGACTCGCAAGACTCGCAATATCAACAAAAATATGGGCTTTTTGGTCAAGTACTACCTAACATCTTTCCTGGTTGGAAAGATAATAATAAGAATTGTATTGTGAGTCAATTACTTTTTTATGCATAATACAAAACCACAGATACGAAAAAATGCCTCTATCAAAAGTCAAATAATTATATCGCTCGGCTATCAAAACTCAACCATTGTTTTTAAAAACGCCTTAATCCTTTCCAAAATATTTTTTATTAGTCGGCAATGGTGAAATATTCCTGGTTCTCATCAATAGCAAACCATTGGGTTTCCTTTTTTAAAATTGATTAGATAAAACCTGTCAGCGTTCCGAAGCGCGATTCGATCGTTTCCAGAGAGGGTGCACTGGCGCGCCACTAGTAACGATCATCTTTTGGTTGTACAAAAGTCAGTTCGCTCAACTGAAATAGAAACGGAATGATAAAAAATATCATCAGCATCGAACTTAATATCGCTTAAATATGGGAATGCAATTGCCGGTCGGCGAATGCATTCCCGTTTATTTTGGTCCATTCAGCGATAATTTCGATTAACTCACCTTTTTATCCGGGAATAATTCTTTCAAAGTTCCTGGATCCGGCGGTTTTGTCATCAGACTTACCACGAACAGGGCGATCAGAGATACTGCTAACGCCGGGTAAATCAATGGCAGACCGAACGGATCGCCGTTGGGATCACCGACCGGCGCCATTATCGTGGGCCAGATATAACCTGCGATGTACAGTCCCAGCGCCACGGCTGTTCCGCTGATGATCGAGGCCAGACCGCCGGCTTTGGTAGCGCGTTTCCAGGCGAGCGCCGCCAACAGGGCAGGCGTAATCGCGACGCCATAGATAGTGTATGCAAAATAGCTCATCTCCAATACCGACGTCAGTCTTGTGCACAGCAGATATGCGACCACGCCGATGATCACGATGAAAACCTTTTGCAGTGCAACCATGGTCTTTTGTTTGGCTTCCGGGTTAACGAATTGCTGATAAATATCGCGCATGATATTGGTAGTGGGGGAGAGCAGGTAATTCATTCCCGTGGAAATAACCACGGCGCAGGCAGCTCCCAACAGCAGCACACCCACATAAGGAGGAACCATATCCCGGGCTGCCTGAATCACAATGGAAGCCGGATTCATCCCGGTTTCTCCGTTACTGGTGAGAAATGATTGAATGTCAGCCCAATATTTACTGGCTGCGAACACAGCTATGACCACGATCACTGTCTCGACAAAAATGGTGCCGACCACCCACAGCGATACTGCAGTGCGGGCGTCTTTGGGGGTTTTGGCGCTGTAAAATTTTTGATACATCGATTGCACGCCCATCAACAGCATCATGGTAGCGAGAAAATAGCCGACCGCTTTTAATACTGGCATCTGTCCGAACTGCTGGTTGATGACTTTGAGATGGTCTGGCGGTAGATTTTGCATGGCTGCAGCGCCGCCGGCGTTGTACACCACAATCGGGGTGGCGATTAAACACGCCAGCAGAATTACGATCCCGTTGGGCAGATCGGTGTAAGCCACTGCGATCATCCCGGCGGTCGCGGTAAAAATAATCACGAACATCGCAGCGATAAATTGACCGGTTTCCACCGATATTTGACCATCGGTGGCGACGTTGAGAATAAACCCGCCGGCTTTAAATTGATAGCTGACAATGGCGGTGAAACTGATGATGAGCGCGACAGCGCCAAACAGTCGGGCAAATTTGCCGTAACGTACCTCGAGAATATCACCGATGGTGTATTTTCCAAAGGTACGAATTTTCGCCGCCAGAAAATAGATCACCACGATACCAACCCAGGCGCCGGCAGGCAGCCAGAGCGCACTCCAACCGGCTTTTGCTGCAAATTCAGCGCCGGCGATAAAGGTTCCCGAGCCGATCCAGGTACAAATTAGTGTAAACACCATCACCCTGACGCTCAAAGAACGACCCGCAACCATCATATCGTCCTGGGTCTGGACTTTCTTCGCCCGGTAGAAGTTGAATCCCATAAGTACCAACAGATAGGCAAGAATCAGATATAGGTACCAGTCCATGTTTCCTCCCTGAAAAATGAATGTTATTTGAATTCGTTTATCTCAAGCTAACTACTATTGCAAATTGCTTTCATTAATCCCCACTGGCTAAAACTAATCCGGTTTGGTCGGCTTCTTGATCAGTCCGAGTCGCTGACGCGCTCCCAATGCCTGGCGGGCTTTGATCCCTTGCCGGCTGATTTTCAAAAAATCGGCTTTCAGTTCTACCGGATAGAGGGGCCGGTGGCTGATCATTTCATCCAGCAATTCAAAAAACAACCATTTATCCTCTACCGGCAAATGGTCGGCGATGTCGGAAAATGACTCGTACACCTGCTGCCGCAGTTGAGTTGCTTTTTCGCTGTGGGGTTGCTCCAGATAATTTGCAGCGCTGTCGATTCGCTGTAAAAGTTCAACTTCGGATTGTTCGAGCGGCAGATCCACAGCGGTTTTATTTTGCGGAGTGGATTCTGCCGTTGCCGAGGTGCTTTCGCTAAAGTCCTCGTCGGTTAATTTAGTAAACTCGACAGCGCAGTAGCAGGTTTTATCCTCGCGAATCGGATGCAATCGCAGTAATTTTCCGGCGCAGCGGAACGGCGGTCGGTTGGGCGGTACAATTTTGATCAATTTAATTTTCTGGCGGTCAATTTCCAGAAAATGTTCCATCTGTTGGGTTGACGCCAGCATACCGCCCCGGCTGATGTTCACCACCTCTACTGAAATTTCCGCATCATCCTCAAAGATAAAACTCACCTGAGGTTGGTTGTTTTTATCAGGAAAAAAACGTGGGTGTTTTCGGCGTTCGATATTTTTTGAACGGCGTTTCATTTACGGCCAGCGCTCGCTTTGATTAATTTAATTTTATGGTAATTATCCCTCAGCTCATTTAATGAACGGGGATGCGTTAGCAAATGACGTTGGGTGTAACAGGTTGTCCAACAGCCCGGGCATTGACGGTACTGTTTCAATCGCGTATGGTAACAAGAGCCAGAAAAAATCTGCCCCAATTCCGATTCAAAAATGTTACCGATTGGCGCGCCAAAGCAGAGGTGGACGTCACCATTTTCCATGATCGTTGTGCGCGTTGACAGAAAAGGCGAATCGAGGAACGCGCAAATACTGCTTTTTTTATTTTCAACAAAGGGTTTAATTCCGCGAATGAACGAATTCAGGTTTAAAATATCATCATTATTTTCCAAAAAGTCAAGCAGTTTATCCAATCTTTTTCCCGGTTGAAGTTGCATTTCCCGGTCGTCGCGGGTGGTCGCCGTCAGGGTGTGGTATAAGCCAATTGTGGTCATCCAGCCGAGGTCGCGGGCGCGGGCGATCAGTTCCGGTACCTGATCCAGATTCAAATTATTCAATACGATATTGGCGTAGAGCAGAGATTTGGAGTTTCCGCGCATGGTTGTCAGCAGTTTCATGTTCGCAAGAACGGTTGATGAAAAATTATTCACTCCGCGCAGCGAATCGCCGAGCCCGCCCATACCGTCCAGTGATGTTTGAATATTAATGTTATTTTCCAGCGCCAGCTTGCCGATACGTTTGATGATGTCGATTTGATTGATCAGCCCGGTTACCAAAGTGGTTGCAGTGGAAAATGTTTGTTTTGCCTCGACCAGGATTTTATCCAGATGCGGAACCAGGGTGGCTTCACCGCCTGAGATAAAACCAATGTGAGCACCGTAGCTGCGCAGCCGTTCCGCCGTGATTTGAAAATTTTCCCAGCTCATGGTGGCCGGGATAGTTTTTCGCTGATAAACATTGCATTGACGGCAGCGTTGCGAGCAGAGACGGGTGATGCGAATCTCGACACTGGAATTTAATGGCAGCCGCTGAATTCCGCGTCGCAGCCCTTTTATGGCCGGATTAATCCACTTCATAATCAGTCCTGAAAATCGTCAATTCCTGAAGATGTTTTCGACCTTTCCACCTGAACTGGCCGAAAGTTCCGCTGATTCCGGTATAAATGACGTAAGGCATTTGCAAAATCGCCCAGATGGGAAAATATTTGAGCAGGTCGATTCTCTGATAGCTGATCGCGCCCTTCCAGGTAATCAAAAATTCAACCAGAATTTTTGCGAAAAGGCAAAGGATAGGAATTTTGAATGAGTTATAAAGAAAAAAATATGTCGGCGCCCCAATGAAAATCCCGGCATTGGCCAAAAACATGACCGTGATAAAAAGGAAAAAAATCAAATTCAATTGCAATTGATAAGAGCCGTTAGATGCCCAGCGCTTGCGCTGGCTGAAAAATGCTTTCACTGTCTTTTCCGGCTGGGTGTAGTTAAAGCATTCCGGAGACGGAGCGAAGCGAATTTTCCAGTTGGTAAATTTGTGGATCAACTGGAGTAATAACACATCGTCGCCGGAAATGCGGCTTTTCACGCGCTGAAAGCCGCCGATTTGTTCAAAGGCTGCTTTTCGGTAGCCCAAATTTTGACCGGACGCGGCAAGCGGACAGTTGAGATTGATGGCGCCCTGCGCCGCTGACATTAGCGATAAAAAGTCAATTGCCTGAAGCTGTTGGAACAGCGAATAGCCCCCCTGTGACTGACCGAATTGGGAAAAGCCGACCACCATGCCCACATCGTCGGTAAAATATGAAACCATTGACTGAATCCAGGTCGGTTTGATGCGGCAGTCAGCGTCGGTGCTCAAGATTATTTCCCCACTGCTGTGGCGGATTCCTTGGTTGAGCGCATTTTTTTTTGCGGTTAAGCCGGTCTCCGTGTCTTTGACAACATGTAGCTGTCGGATGTTGGGGTAGTTTTGCACAAAGCTATCCACGATTGAACCGGTATTGTCTGTTGAACCGTCATTAACGATAATGATCTCATGCAATTCGTCGGGGTAGGTTTGCTGCACCAGGTCTGAAAGCAGAGTTCCGATGGTTTGCTGTTCGTTGCGTGCTGCTACCACGACAGAAACGGAATAGAGCTTGGTGGTGTTTTTTTTATTCGGAAAAAACAGCGCCGCCCAGAAGGTAACTACAATTAAAACGTACAAACCAGTAATGATGATCAATACCATCAATTAACTCCGCATTAATATCCATTAAGAGTGCAGATTATTCTTTCCATTTAAATTTTCCGAACTGACCGCACAAGCCAAATATTACAACATATATCGGGTGCAAAATCGCGGCAACCGGGAAAATACGTAAAACAGAACAATACCCAAAAACGCCGGCGGCTTTATAGAGAAAAATAAATTCAGTCGCGGTTTTAACAACAAAACTGATCAACCACAGGTTGAAAAAAAGACCGGCGATAATTGAAACCGGCAGCAAAATTACTAATAAAAGATTGAACAAATATATCGCCGCTAATGTGATGATGAGCCAGGCGCTGTAATGAAATCCTTTTGACGCATGGCGAATCCGTTGGTTGGCAAATTGGTGAAAATTCTCAGGAGCAGCAGATGGCACTATTGCATCTTTGTTAAAAGCATAGCGCGTTTGCCATTGTGTTCTGCTGATAATTAAATGGAGCAACAGATCGTCATCTCCGGAAATGTGCTCCCTGATGTCCAGAAAACCATTGACTTGCGAATAGGCTGCTTTGCGGTAGGCTAAATTTCTGCCGTTGCAAGTCAGCGGTCTTCCCATTGCAAAACTCCCGGCGGCGACGGCTCCCAGCGACAGCGAATCCAGCGTCATTAATTTTGAGAACAAGGTGGTTTTGTTTTTGGCTTGCAACGGCGAGAATCCTGCCACCAGTCCGACCTCAGGCTCAAAATAGCTGAGCATGGTTTGAACCCAGGTCGGCGATGGGACGCAATCTGCGTCAGTGGTGAAAATTATTTCGCCGTTGGCAGCAGCGATGCCCCGGGAGAGAGCGTACTTTTTCGGAGCATAACCATCAGCAAGCTTTTTAATTTGTATCAACTTTATCTGTGGATGTGCTTTTTGGAAACTGGCTACGATTTCTGCTGTTTTGTCCCGGGAACGATCGTCAACAATGATGATTTCGTACAGCCCACCGGGATAATTTTGGTTGATCAGCGCTGTTAGACAATCGGCAATATTTTTTTCCTCATCTCTGGCGGCAACTACGACTGTGGCCTGAAACTGTTGCCGGCTTGTGCCTAGTTTGATTAAGAATAGATGAAAAAATAAAATCAACAAGGCAGCGCTATAAACAACAGCAAGAATGAGTAGCCAGATGAAAAGTCCGAACAGCATAATTGAACCAGTAGGTATCAGATAATTTTAGAAGTTATCAATATCAATACTAATATAGATGACCAGTAAAAAATATCAGCTTCAAATAAAAGGATTTTCGCGATGTAGGGGACGTCCATAGACGTCCCCTACGGTCTAAATATAAAAAAAACAAAAAAACCAATAATCCAACTGGTCATTCATATTACTAATTTGGTATTATCAAACGCTACCAATTTCCGGTCAGTTTAAAGACAATTCGATGGTCTCGGGCGCGTTTACCTTTGATTTGATTAAAGTTCTGAAAATCAATCCGGTTGATCTGCAGCGTCAGGAAAACATCGCGCAAAATTTGATCGGTGATTGAAACGCCCCATCGGTACTGTTTTTCCACCACGCCGGACAGAAAAGATTTTCTAATTCCGTCAGCTTTTTGATGAGGTGTCATAATGTCTCCATCTCCGTGACGTATCCGATCAAAAAGCGCTCTGGCGGTTAAATCGCGATTGATGAGAAAATTCGTTTCGAAATAGAGATGATCACTATTGGGATCGAGCCAGTGGCCGATGTGCTGATTATAGTGTTGATAGATATTGATCGAATCGTAATGGGTATAAACATACGGTTCAACGCGCGTGTATTCTGCGCGAAAATCAATGTCGGATATCCCCAGCGGATTAACCCAGTGATGGCCCAGTTGAAAGGCGAATTTGTTGCCAAAATAGGTGAACGGATTTTCAGCCGATGTAAAGTCATCAATGAACAATTCACCATAAAATTTATGCCCGGCGTGCGGATACAAGGTAAAATCAAAACCGATGGCATTGTTATCGCGGTCGCCGAGATGGTGCTCTGCGATATGGTAGGGCATGATTGGATTCAGATATGCCAGCTCAGCGCCCCGGTTTCCATAAATGACAGATTCT
>DSAU01000278.1 GCA_011046315.1 bacterium | reverse complement strand
TTGGTTTCAATAACGCGCCACGCTAAATCTAACCGTTTGGGCCGCAGTTCTCTCGGACCGATGCCGTCTTCCCAGTTGTAACCGGAAACAAAATTACCGCCAGGATAGCGACAAACAGGAATGTTCAGTTCTTGAATAAGCCGTAACACATCCTGGCGAAATCCATTTTCATCGGCACTACTGTGACTCGGTTCGTAAATTCCACCGTAGATTGCTCTACCGAGATGTTCGATAAAAGCGCCGTACAACCGCGGATCGATCTCCCCAATTGTGAAATCTTGATGAAGCGTGACTTTTGCAGCAAGGGACATGGCAACCTCTGTTTTTTATGTTTACATTTTTTCAAGCGATTGGTTATTGTATTCTCTCAGGTCGATAACGCAGCTCTCGCGCCGGGCTTTTTCTTTGGCAAAAACAAGTCGGCATGATAACAATGAAACTTCGCGACCGGAAAGCATTTTTCCGGGATCGTGATCTCGCACCGCCGCCATGCCCTCCGGCGTCGATAAAATTCACATGGTTCAGCCACGCCGATAATTTTTCCGCGCTCAGGATGTTTTAGTAAATATTCTGCATAATCATTTCCGCTCCCATTACCAGCAATGTTACCGGTTCCAACTTTGTTGGTCTCCCTTCAGGGCTTCCATTTGAAATTACTACTTTGTTTCCGGCTTGACTCCCTCTTCGCTGATTCCTTTGACGTAATAATTCGGATCATTAATAAAACTGAGGAAAATGACAATGAATGCCACCGACGTTTGAATCATCAGCGGTTTATCGGAATAGAGCTCTGATAATTTTTGTTCACGCAAATTACGTTTGATTTCATCAAAGGTTGACACAAACAATCCGTCCAACCGCTGTTCCGGAATCGGCGGTGTGATGGAATCGATGCCGCCTGCTTGAACATAGTTCATGGTGTCGATTAACAATTGCCTGGTTTTTGAAGCATCATGTTCGTGATAACCAAAGATGTGCAGTGCAATGCGTTGCGCCTCACGCATACTGGCGCGCGCCAGATATTGAAAAATTATGTTCGCTTCCTGGTCGCCGTGGGCGGCGTTTTTTTGTCGTATAAGCGACATTAACACTGTGTTTTTAAATAATTGATAAAGTCGCTGAGCGCCATTTAAAAGCGCCGGCGGCGGATGGGGAATGTCAGGTTGGTAACCTTTAAAAGTATTGCTGAACAGCATTTGAAAAATAATTTCAAAAAAATCCACTTTCTGCAGCGGATCTTGATATTCGATGCGCATATCCAGTGTGTTATCCAGGCGGTCCGCCAGTTTGACACGTACCACTTCTGGTGAATTCTTGGATTGATTGAGAAGTCTGCCGATGTAATGGTAGTAAGTTTCGTTAGGGGTTTTGGTAAGCCATGATAACCTCTCGATGAGAAACCATTGATCGGTCTCCGGGATCATTTTTAAAAAATTCTGAAATTTTGCGTCAAACTTAAGCCAGTTTTTGATTTCAAAATGACGCGGTTTTATGTCCTCGAAGTTGTCGTGGAGCAAAATTGTCATCAAATTTAGTAGGGTTGGATGGTCAGTAACATGCGCCAGCAGGGCGGTGGATCTTAACGGATGTAAAATCGATAATGGTCCCAAACGCCGCTTTTTCTTGCCATAGACTTTGCTTAAATATTCCAAAACTGTGATTAAAATGCTTTTACTTTCAGCCGGCAGGCTTTTCGGCCCGAGGATGATGTTGATAATGTTGTTCCAATCGATAGTTTTGGCGCTTAATTGATAATTTAAAACGGCTGATAATCTGAGAAATGCGTTGAGCTCATGCAATATCATAAATTCTTTCCGTTTTTATGGTACGACTGTTGGTTGTTTCTTTATGGTGGAACGCCGCAGCTCCGGCGATGTTGATCGAAAGCGCGGAGTAGTCTTTGAGAATATAAAAAGAACTTTATTGAATAATGCGTTCCAGTGTTTTGAAATTGAGGATCATCTTTTGATTTTTATAAGTCAGGGTCAGCATTTGACTGCCGACCTCAGCATTCAGAAACGGACCCTCGAACAGCTTGTACTGAGTTAAGTCAATTGATTTCCCGTTCAACGATCTGTCTTCAGGGAAAGTAAATTCCATCAGCCGGTTGTCAATTGTTTTATATTTTACTGAAACGCTCCCGGGCTTCAAAATCGATTGGGGAATTGTTTTGGCCAATTGTTTTTTAAAATTTTCAAATGACCCGATTTGCTCCCGTGAACGAACTTCGATGACGTAACCATTTTGTAATGCATGGCTGCGAAAACGATAGTTTCGTAAAAGCGATTCATCTGTGCCATTAGATGAGGTTGTCGCGGTGTTGAATCGCTGTTTCTCGGCTTCGTACTCTTTGCTCCATTCACCTGGTTGCAGCGGAAACCAGCCCACGTAGCTATCTCCGGCTTTACAGATGATCCAGCCTGAATCATCAACAATGCGTTGCTGCAAGTTCGCCGGAAAAAAGCCGTTGATGTGCTCGGAGGTGGTTCCCACCGGAATGTCATAGAGAACGACCAGCGTATTTTTATGCTGGAATGTTCTTTCGAACGGCGAGCCGCCGGTCCATTTATCCGGGTTGTTATAGGTGGTTTTGGAGGCGATTATTCCTGCCATCGAGGTTTTCTGTTCCTCAGGGAAAAACATGCCGATCTCTAAAGTGGACCAATAAGGATGCAGTCCGAAAATGGTAGAAAACGGCTTGCCATAAGTATAGCGGATTCCCCAGGTGTGTTGCTGAATCGGCTGCAAAAGACCACCTTGCAGTGAACCGATGCCATAGTCCTTGGTAATGTAATTGTATTTGTAAACCGGCGGATTGCGTTCGTCGCCGTGGCGGATGACGTTGCGAACCCGTTTGCGCTCTTTGTGGACATACGGTTGGCTTCTATCGGTTGCGATGTTGAGGATAATTTCCGGCAAACGATAGGAGGTTAATACCGGATAGATCACCCAGCCATGAAGCGCCGGCTCGCCAACTCCGAAATAAATATAAGCAAATACTGAGGAGGCTAAATATTGAGGACGGAATAATCCTCGTTCATAAATTCGGCTGTAACCGCCAATGTATTGCTGGTCGAGGTGTTCAGCAGCAAAATCGGCAAAGATATAGTCAGTAAGCATTAGTCCCAGTTGTTTGACAACAGGGTCGAGAGCGTATTCCGCCAGCATCATGGTAGGGATCAAATATTCCAGGATGTAGTCTGGAGAATCGAACTCGCCCTGTCCGATAGTGGTTGTGATTCGCGCCCATTCAAACAGATACTCTTTGGCTTCCTGAAAATTTTCCACTGAACTATTTCCGGAAAACCACTCCGAACCGGGTAAATCAGGCCATTGCTCGGACATTAACAACAGTGTCGCGTACCACATTGCCCAGTGGTTCTCGGTGTCGCCACGTGATGGAGCATAAGTTTTCCAGGCATTTCGCAGCGCTTGACTCGCTTCCGCCGACATTTTATCCTTGCCGGCAAAATAACACCCGGTTACCGGAAACATCCAGAACATGGCGCCGCTTGGCTTTTGCAATAGCTCAATGAACATCTTATCCGCAGTTTCTATGTCATAACCGGTGGCGTATTTTGCCGCAATCGCGGTGTAATTCGGACGGGTTAATGTGTCGTAATGCGAAATCAGCCATTGTTTTCGCTGTTCAAAACCCTGGAGGTATTCTTCTCGGCTTTGGGTTTGTGCTGTGATGTGAATCGCTGAAAATAATATTATTAGCAAAATCAACCATGGTTTGTTATTCGTCATTTTTTCGCTCCTTCAAAATTATCGATTTTAATACTGCTGATATAACCGCCTTCAAGACCAATGTATTGCCAGGTTTGTCCGCCGTCAACTGACTTGTAAAGACCTTTCCCGATAGTTCCGGCAAAAATTCGATCACTGTTGCTGGGGTCAACGGCGATGGTCCGAATATCCAATATCCCCAGCCCATGAAATGACTGCGACCACTTTTTGCCGCCGTCGATCGATTTATACACGCCGGTTTGAAATCCGGCTGCATAAATAATGTCAGCATTGGTAGGATCAAAAGCAACTGAGTAAAAGGTTGAGCTCAAGATTCCGGTTTCGCGTCGTTCCCAGACCCTACCGCCGTCATGGGTAAAATAGAGCCCATTGTCTTCGGTCCCAACGATAAAACTCAGTCGATCAATGGGGTGCTGCACAATGGTCCGAACACCTTTAATCCGCAGTCCCAATTTCTCCCAGGAGGCGCCGGCGTCAACGCTTTTATAAACCCCATCCTCGGTAGCGCTGTAAATTACAGCCGGATTGGAGTGATCAATGATGAAAGATGAGACAAATTGTGCATTAATTGAATTCAGACCGTCGATGTGTTTATTCCAGGTCTTTCCGGCGTCAATTGATTTGTAAAAACCATAAGGTGAGCTGCAATACAGAATATCGGGATTATCCGGATCAAAAGCAACATTATTAACTTCGGTGATTCGCCAGCCAGTGGTCACCTTCCAGGTTTTCCCGTAATCAAAGGACTGGTGCACTCCGGTATGAGTCGCCAGCGCGATATACTTTCCCTGGGATGCCCGGTGAAAATCAAAATTAAAAATCCGATTATTGGGCCGGCCCATATATTCCCAGCTCGAGTCTGCGGAAACAGCCCGATAAAACAGCGCTGAAAGCGGTACCGCCATGCCGGTGTGATAATGACCGGTCGCCAGTGTAGAGACATACAAGGTCGGTTCCTTTGCCTGAGTCGAATTTGCTGTGATAAAAAACACCAAACTGATCATGCCCAAAACCATCATCAATCGTTTCATACCTTCTCCTAACTTTATTGAGCGTTGTTGATTGATCTGCTGCTAATTCCTTTAGTAAACAAGTCAGCAGCCCAAAATTTTGCCGTAGATTTTGTTTTAAAAGGAATGTGATCAATTTGCAATCCAAATAAGATAACACATTTTGTAAAATAATGCAACATAAAACATCGGGGAAATGCAGTATTTCAGGCTTTGGTTAATAAACCAGATTTCTTGGAGAAATGTGGTTTATTAGACTTATAGTGATGCCATCGCTTTATTTGTGAAAATATTTGAAATAAATAGCCTGATTGAAAAATTTTATCCTCTTTCAAATAATCAGCTTATCAAGCGATGGCATGGGTATTCCACCTGTACCTGATGTGTTAATTTATTTTTCATTTTAAATGAAAATCCGGATAATGTTGCATCAATCCAACTTTTCAGCAGAGATGGTTCTGGGATTGGCGTAGCAATAGCGGCAGCCGTGAATACATTCAAAGTACCAGCCAATGTCCCAGCTTTCGGTACAGCCACAATCGCTTCGCTGGCCTTTGGCTTTTCGGGTCGAACATTTCTTGCCGGTAGGATGGAGCTTGTTGAGCAGATCACCGTCAATGCAACGCGAGCGCGGTAAGCCCGGGACGCAGCAGCCGTGTAGTTGCAATTTATGGTGGCGGGCAACGTCGCTGAGATACGCCATTTCTCGTTGCCAATTTTCCGGGGAAATTGCCTCGACTTCGATCCCGTATCGTTTCAATCGCGCAATGACTTTGGGGTAGGTTGACATCCAGCTAATCGATGCATCTCGCACACCGGCTTTTTCAAGCTCAGGCGCGAGCTTTTCAAACCAATCGAGATTGCAAAAATATTTACCGTCAGCAAACCGCAAATGGACGATCGGATCGAAACGGAACCGGACGCGCAACGGGTCGCCGGTGAGTGCAGTTAATTGGGGAAGGCGTTGCATGGCACGCGCCGGCGGTTCGATTCCCGGCTCCAGCGCAGAGGCGCCCATGCCGGTGACTGAATAGTGGATGAAAAGCTGATCATATTGTTTGACCATATTCAGCAGCAGTTCGAACTGAAACAGATTTGTTGCGTTTTTAGTCCAGATGACCAGCGTATGCACTTGTTCGGGCGGGCATTTCCTGTACAGGATTTCGGCGAGCTGATCCGGCGCTGTTCCAACCATGTCGATGCGGCGGCTGGCTGAGATGACTTTTTTAAACGATCCTTTCATTTCTTTTGAAAACGATTAATTCCAAAACTCCCAACGCAAGCCGTAATGAAATCGTTGCCCCGGCATCTGATAACCGAATATTAATTCGTATTGAGTGTCCAAAATGTTCTCATACATCAGAAAAATATTTAACCGGCCAAAGTTCAAGATAGCCAGCGCATTCATCACAAAAGCTGACGGCAACTCCGATGACAGCGAGCTAAACTGATAAGGGTGGAATACCGTGCTGGTTCTATGGTGGAAATATTGCCCCTCTAAACGCAAACTAAGCTTCAGGTCGTTTTTAAAAAAGCTGTTGTGATATTGAAGGTGTCCCGTTGAATTAACAGCGGGCAGGTGGTTGAGTCCTTTGTTTTCGATCAGATTCAGTCGGGAAAAAACAAGAAAATTCGCGCCGAGTGGCAGTCGGAATTGAAAATCCATTCCTGGAAACCGGAGTTCGTCCGAGTTGATGAACTTCGCGCTTAACGAATCGAGCCCTTGCATTTGAATCGGGTTGCGGATGATTTTAAAATAAATTTGCGACGTAAATTCGAGCTGATTAAAAAGCGATCCTCTAATCGCGCCGCTGAATTTTTGGATGGTCTCATTTTTCAAAGATGAATTTCCGCTGAGGTGATCCCGGGCATACAATTCATAAAATGTCGGCTGACGGCTGGTCTGGCAGGCGTCAACTGATAAGCGCCAATTTTTTATCGTGTTAATATTTATTTGAGCGGTGCCAATGAACACCGGCTGGTTTAGTTGCCCGAATTCAAAACCGGAAGAAAGCTGCACCCGAAGCCGATCGTTCCATGCCCAATCTTCGGTCAAAGCGAGCGCAGCGGTGGTCTGCCGCTTGCGTCCAATGGGCTCGGCATCTACCCGGGTATGCTCAAGTTGACCAGCGAGAGAAACAGTGTGGGATGAAAGCTGAAACCTTTCTGAGGCACGGACTCCGCTGTAGTGGCTTCGGTTTATTGAACCGATGCCAAAGTCGCTGTCAGTCAACTTTGAATAGTGGCTGCTGTGATAAAGCGTAGCTCGAAAATGATCCCGGGCTCTATCAAAGAAACGACCGGCGATATTAAGCGTGTGGTCGTAACGCTGATTTTTTTCAACCGCGTTCGGTGTAATGTGATTGCCATCGGAAGCGATAAATCCGGGTCGATGACGCTCCAGTTGATTATGCAGCAACGAATAACTCAATCTCCAGTTTATCGAACGATGGTAGTCCAATTTTGCCCGTAAATTTTGATGCTCATAAATGAAACGATTTTCCCTGCCGTCAAATGATTTGATGGTGCCTCCGAGAAGGACGTCCATTTTAGCTGAAACCGGTTGCGCAAATACGAAATCGACATCACTGAAGCCGAGTCCGGCTTTATGGTGATAAATTTGTGAATAAGGTAGATCGTCGCTGTATTCCTCAGAACGGATGGCGATAAATTCCCCCGGACTGACGATTCGGTCGAATCCAACATCGCTGCCTGATTGAACCTGCCGGACGAAGCCAGTCGGGATGAAGTTGAGGTCGGCGCCGCCATAAACAGGATCGTAAAAGGGCCTGTTGTCGAATAACAGGACGATCTGTTGCGCTGCGCTTCCGTGCTGCGATAGCTGAAGCAATTGTCCTGCGTTTCCGCTGTCCAGCAGATATATGCCCGGCAGATTGACGAGGATATCGCCGAGGTCTTCATAAAAAATTTGGTTGATGAGCTCCTTTTGAACAACCGTAAATTTTAATCCGTCTGAAGCTGCGCTGTCTCCGGCGGCAGTATCTTTAACCGCTGTTGGGGCAGAATGGGTGGTGTCTGATTGAGACTTAACTGAATCGTGACTGGAGATCGTCAGCAGCGGGTAGTGATCGCTTGCGGCTGCCGGCGCAAAGTTCAAACCGATTATCATCAACAGCAACCAGTGTGTTTTGAAATTCAAATTTATTTTATTGAATAACCGACTCAATGCGTTTGGTCCTCATGAGAATTACATTGGGATAAAATATTTTTTCTGTCAATTGAGCATTACCGGAGCTGTGCTTTGTCACTCGATGGTTAATTCAATCTTGCCGCTTTCACAATTATTCAAATTACGAATCAAAGCCTTTACTGTGTCA
>DSAU01000276.1 GCA_011046315.1 bacterium | reverse complement strand
TTTAACTTATCCGCCAGCTGGCGGACTAAAACTAAGCTGGGGCTTCTGTTGAACTTCAATGTACCAGTTATGAAGGATGGTATTGAGCGGATAGTTCTTGGTTTAGAAGAATAAGAAATATTTATCTGTTTTTCTCTGCGTTACTTTTGCGGCTTCGCGTCTTTGCGTGAGAATTATTTATCCCTGTGATCGATTACGTGCTGAACTATTACTTTGCTGTTATTTAAACATCTCACAAACTTAACTTTTGCTTGACATTTTATTATAAATATTTTATATTTGAAAAGTCAGCAAACAACGCAAAGGATAATTATATGGAATGGTCACATGTTATTGCCATCGTCGTGCCAATTATCTTTGCCATAATTGTTGGTATTTTTTACAACAACCGCAGAATTGATGATCTCCGCAGCGAAATGAACCAGAGATTTGCTGATATGAATCAGCGATTAATTGAACTGAATCAACGTATCAGTGAATTGCAAACAGATATGCGTGAAATGAAAAACTATTTCATAGAATCATTGAAAAAAGAAGCGGGCTACTCAATCAAAGACAAATAATCTTTCCCTCGCTGTTTTTCATCCATTTTTTTCCATTCGTTCAAACAAAAAGAAACATTCTTAAATCGGCGAAATAATCGGCTCATCCACAAACATTTTATTGAACGCATGCATGGCTGAATTGAATTGATCGTTGGGAACTATGCAAGTAATTCCCTCTATCGCCAGGGATAGCGAATCAAATTCAACATTGTACTGGCTGAAAGCTCGTAGTACATCCGAGGCGAATTCACCCAGATTTTTTATTTCATCTCCCCAGATAAAAACCAGCGCCAGATCGCGCCTCACTGTCAAATCTTTTGCGCCGATATCTTTCAAATTTTTTTTCATTAAATCGATGGTTTCATCTGCATCTTCTGCCTTGACTGTAAAGGCAAACTCTCCCTTTTCTTTGCTGTGAACCGTATGCTTGATGGTTAAAATGTTGATGTTTTCACGGGCGATGATGGATAATATTTTGGCGGCGACCCCGGGCTTTTCAGGAATTTTATGCAACAGAATTTTAACATAGTCCCCACTATGCACAAACTGATATTTTTTCATGAACACCTCCATTGAAATTAAGTTTTTTGAATATAGTTAAATCTGCAAACTATTGCAAGAAAATTTTATTGCATTTTTCGACTGAAAAGGTTATAATTAAGATTCATTACCGGACTTTTTAACTTCATCGGAGATCTACTAAAATTGATACCAAAAACATGTCACCACTACGTGGTTTTTCCTGGATTGGACAGCGATATTCTATAAACATATCACCGCTGCGCCGTTTTCTCGCTTCATCGATGAACTTAAACCCCGAAGGGGTGATAAATTTATAGCAAATTGGCGCCCAAAAAGCCTGGTAACTCCGTAGGAGTGACATATTTTCCCTACTTTAAAAAGGTCCGGTAACAAATAATTAAGATAACATTAACCGATGATTATTCGACACAATTACATAGCACTTTAAAATTTTTTAACAATTCGGACAGCAATCATAATAGTTACAATTTTTTTATCATGACACAAAAAAACGCGCCAGCAGTCAGTGTGATCATCCCAACTTTCAATCGCGCGCTTTGGTTGCGAGCAGCGGTGGAATCGGTGCTCAATCAAAGCTTTCGCGATTTCGAATTGATCGTTATTGACGATGGTTCCACCGACGCGACGGCTGAAGTCGTATCAGAATTTGATGAGCAAATTCGATACTATTTTCAAACGAATCAGGGACCATCAGCGGCGCGGAACCTGGGAATACACAAAGCAAAGGCGCCTTATCTCTGTTTTCTCGATTCCGATGATCAGTGGCAAAAAAACAAATTAGCGATCCAAATCGATACGTTGGCGCGTCAACCAGAATTTAAAATTTGCTACACTGGCGAGATTTGGATTCGGCGGGGTGTGCGTGTCAATGCTAAAAAAGTTCATCGCAAATATTCCGGTCGGATTTATCAACATTGCCTGCCGTTATGTTTGATCAGTCCGTCTTCGGTAATGATTCATCGTGATGTTTTGACTGAGGTGGGACTTTTCGACACATCGTTTCCGGTGTGTGAGGACTATGAGCTGTGGTTACGTATTTGTCAACGCTATCCGGTTAATTTCATTAACCAACCGCTCATTATCAAATACGGGGGACATGAGGACCAGCTTTCACGCCGTTATTGGGGAATGGATCGGTTCCGTGTCCGGGCGTTGGAAAAGATTCTCAGTAGCGGAGAGCTGTCCCCTGAAGACCGCCGCGCCACGATCAACATACTCCATCAAAAATGCGACATTCTGGTACAAGGATTTCTCAAACGCGGCAAAAAAGACCAAGCCCGGCAATATCTTTTACTGAAAGAAAAATATCGGGACTAATCCCAACTTTATCATCTCAGAGAGTTTTATTTTTATGACGAAATTTGAAATACAACAGGTAAATCTTCAAGACATCGAGCTGTCTGATCGATGTTACATTTTTACTTTTGAACCGCTGATTGCAAATATGGTCGCGTCCCTGCGGCATATCGGACTACAAAATCCACCGCTATTGCAAGCGCTTCCTGGTCAACGGCTGCGCATTGTCTCCGGACTCAGGCGGATCATTGCGCTAAAACATTTGCAGATTTTAAGATTCCCGGCAAAAGTGGCTCTACCGCCGACAGAGAAAATTTCTGAACACTTGTTTCTCATCAATTTACATGAGAACCTGGCAACACGCCGGTTGAATCTCATCGAAAAAGCGACCATCATTCACAAACTGATATCGGAATTCAACTATTCGCTCGAGTTGGTCGTCAAAGAAATTCTGCCGCTGCTCGATGTTGGCAGCAATCCTAAGATGATTGACCGGCTATTACCTTTGATCAATTTGGAGGATCGTTTAAAAATAGCTGTCATTGAAGAGTCGCTATCGATTGACAGCGCGCTGGATTTAATCGCGCTGCCGGAGCAAGAAAGGACAGAGCTGGTCAAATTATTTCTCCGTTTTAATTTTGGCAAGAATATACAGCGGGAATTCCTTCAACTTATCAAAGATATCAGCGCAGCCAATGGACAGTCGATCTCATCGATACTCTCCCGGATCGAAATTCAGGACATTCTCAACCATGAAACACTGACAGCACCGGTGATAATCAGCCGGCTCAAGCAACAACTGCTCAAGTGGCGATACCCACAATATTCTCAAATCCAATCGAATTTTGAAGAGATCAAACGAGAATTGAAATTGCCACCAACGATTTCACTTCAGCCGCCTCGGTTCTTTGAGGGGAACAAATACCGCCTCGAGGTGGTTTTTCAATCGCAAAAAGATTTTTCCAGGGCAATCGAACATCTCAACAAGATTAACCAATTGGGATTGATAAAAAAATTAGAACACCTGATCTGAAGTTTTAAACCGGAATAAATCAATTGTATCAACCATCCCAAATATTTGTCGAAAAAGCGGCACTCAGGCTTCCGACCACGCAAAACATTCTCAGCCGACTCAGCAATTTGCAGCCGTTTATTATCGACGACCTATCACAATTTACCACATCGCAACGGCTGACACAACCGGATGCTAATCCGAACGCGAAACCGCTCATTCTCGCAGTGCAAAAAGCTGAGTTTCTAAAAAATTGCCCGGGTACCCGGCGTTACATTTGTTGCGGTTATCAGATTTTAAACCTGATCAACAACTGTGAAATCAACTGCTCCTATTGCATCCTTCAGGGATATTTGAACAATCCGTTCATCATTGTGTATGTCAATATCGAAGACCTGTTTGCCGAATGTGAAGCTAAATTGCGCAAAAATCCGGATAAAATATTTCGCATCGGTACCGGAGAACTGGCTGACAGTTTGAGCACTGATCACTTGACCCGTTACAGCAAAGCGCTGGTACGCTTTTTTAATGATAAAAACAATGCGGTGATTGAACTAAAAACCAAAACCACGTTGATCGACAATTTCATCAAAGAACAACACAACCGCCGTACCGTGATTGCCTGGTCTTTGAACACGCCGAAAATCATTGCGAGTGAGGAAAGCTTTGCTCCAACTTTGGAACAACGGCTTGCGGCAGCAGCGCGCTGTCAAACTGCTGGTTTTAAACTGGCTTTTCATTTCGACCCGATGATCTATTACAATGAATGGGAAGACGATTACCAAGGGGTAGTGGAAAAGCTTTTTGCCCAAATCGATCCGGAAAATATTATCTGGATCAGCCTCGGCGCGCTGCGCTATCCGCCGCAGCTTGAAAAAATTATCCGAAACAATCACCCTCATTCGTCCATTGTTCTCGGCGAACTGTTTCCCGGGCTCGACGAAAAAATACGCTATTTTAAACCCATCCGGATTGAAATGTTTCGCAAAATGTATCAATGGATCAAAGCCATGGCGCCGGATGTATTTGTTTACTTATGTATGGAAAGCTCCGAAGTCTGGGAAAAAGCCTTTGGCTGGACACCGAAAAACTCCGCCAAATTAAAACGCTTGATGGATAAATTGGTCGATTCCATCAATGCCAATCAGAAAAATTAAAGGGAATAAAAAACATGCATCAAATAATCATCTTGACCGGTTGGATATCATTCGTGTTCCTCACAGTGCTGGCAATCGGTTTTGTCATCACCCACCTTCTTGAACGGGAATGGCGTGCCTTTTTCAGAACTATTTTCGTCTTTGGGTTGTTACTGACAATCTTTGGAATGGTGCTGACTTTTAATTTCGTTAGCCGGGAGCTGGTATTGGGCTCTCTGATATTTATACAACTAATTGCAATATTTTTAATTATCCGATACCAAAATCCAGCAGCCATCCGCATCACCGAACATCAATACAAGATCGACGAACGAGCGGCAATCTTCCATCGTTTCTACCGGCTGAAACCCGGCGATGAAGAGTTCGACAAATTTTACCGGGAACAGCCCGATAAAAAAGAAATCGATGAATCGATCCGCAAGTTGCCGCCATTGGGCAGCCCCGGCGGGAAAAGTTATTTTAACCTCACCTCAACCTTTCAGACTGCGACATTTGGTGTGATTGAACAGTTGACAAAAAAACTGGAATGGGAGCCGAAATCCGTGGAAGGAAAACCGGTTGCCGGTTCTGCTGCTGAATTTAGCGCACGGCTCAAAGGCTATGCGCGCTTTCTCGGCGCGGATTTGATCGGCATAACCAAACTCAATCCCGCCTATGTTTACAGCCACATCGGTCGCAGCGAGGGCGAATGGGGAGCGCCAATTCAGCTGGAACATAGCAATGCAATTGCCATCGCTGTTAAAATGGATTATGAGATGATAAAACACGCACCTGACAGCGCGGTAACAACTGAAAGCTCTATCAAATATTTTGAAGCCGCTAAAATCGCCATGATCCTGGCAAGATATATCAACTTGTTGGGCTATGAAGCCCGTGCCCATGTTGACGGTAATTATCGGGTTTTGTGCGTACCGATTGCAGCCGACGCCGGACTGGGCGAGCTGGGAAGGCTTGGCTTGTTGATCACCCCGGAATTCGGTCCGCGAATCCGGTTGTCAGTTGTAACCACTAACCTGCCCTTGCTCCACGAAAAACCGACCTCTTTTGGAGTGCAGCACTTCTGCGCAATTTGCAAAAAGTGCGCCACCAATTGTCCCAGCAACTCTATCGCATCAATGGATAAAAAAAATGTCAACGGCGTGGAAAAATGGCAAACTGAGCAGGAGAGCTGCTATCGCTTCTGGCGCATTCAGGGCTCGGATTGTTCGGTGTGCATTAATGTGTGTCCCTATTCAAACCCGAATACGCTGATGCACAATCTGATTCGCTGGCTGGTGCGGCGAAATAATTTTGCACGACGAATAGTCTTTTGGGGCGACCAGTTTTTCTATGGCAAGCGAAGACGCTCCAAATATTTGCTGCCGGATTGGCATCGAAGGTCGTAGTTGGCGAATGAACCCTTGATCTTGTCAAATTTAGCGTGCATAATTGGGGCTAAAAAGCTAAGCTAAGCTCACATCACCCCTTCCTAAATTTTGCCACCGGAACCACCCGCTCATACAAACTGTCGCCGCCATGGGTGTAGCGCGGCGTATCTTTGGAGTGGTAGTCGGTTTTTTCGATAAACCCATGGTCCGCGGAAAGATAAAAGACATCGTCCTTTCGTAATTTGGAAACAATCGGAAATAAAAACGTTTTCAACCGTTCCAAAAATTCGTTGAACAGGCTGGCTAAACCGCTTTTCTCGGCATGAATTTTTTCGTCCAGAAAGTTGATGATGAAAAATTGGCTATGCTCAGTTTTCTCCAAGAAACGCTCTTGAAATTTAGACAGATTATATTCACGTTCCACACATTTCATAAAAGGTAGCTGCTGTTGTTCCAAAAAACGGTAATAAGTTTCGGTATCCGATGGCTGTAATGACAGACAGAAGTTTTGTTCCGCCAGAAACAAGCCAGCATGTTCACACAATTCATCTCTGAGGGCACTGTAAAAATCTGCCCGCAGTCCATCAATAACAATAAACCGGGCGGCTTCATTTTCGATGATTTTTTTGATGCGCCAGGATACCAGATTACGGTCGCTATTCCAACTAAGCAGCTTTTCCTCAAACTTGTTTTCCACTTTTATGAGCCGGTTGCGAATTGTTGTATCGAAAAAATGCGAAAACTCCGCCGGCAGATAGTTTTGTTTCTCGTTCACAGCAATCAACAGTTGTGCCTGTAACAAACGGTTACTTTCCTCAACCGCCTGAGACAAAAACGGGGTAAACGACTCTGACAGCTCAACGGATGCTTTATTCAACCGACTCAACATTAAAAATCTTTTCAGGAAAAGGGTTTCTTCCGAACTACCGGTCAAATTGTCGATCAGCTCTGTTTCATCAAAGGTGTTCATTCTTTTATAAATTTCCATCATCGCTCGCCTTCGAAGTTCATCAAAGCGCTGCAAACGATCAAATAGCTGGATGATCGCCGGGATAGGCATACGATCCAATTTCAGAAAATCAAATAACATCGATAGGTTTTGAGGAGATAGATGCGAAAAAAAGTCCCCTTCCGGCGGCAACAACTCAAGGATATTTTTAACCCGATCTGCATCCATTTCAGGTTGCTCAATTTCAGCGATTTCAATATTCATCTCTTTTAACATCAAATATAAATGTGCCAAAATGATCTTTTCAATGGCGCGTTCAGTTTTTTCGCCGGGTAATATTTTCCGGATTTCCCGGCTCACGATTACCGGCAATTCGGTTGTCGTTGTTTGGTGCGGGATATTACGAGAATCACTGATGGCAATGTAAACTTCACCCGCCGGAAAGCCCTCTTCACTCAACCATTGATAGAAAATTTCTTTCAACTGTTGAGGTTTAAATTTGCGGCCATAAAGCGACTCGGTTAATTCATCAATATCTTTTTCAACGATGACAATATCACCGGCAAGCGCTTCATTAAGTACACCAATGGTATGTGGATTGATGTTCTTTTCCAATTCGGTAATGGAAGGAAAACTGGTCAAATCCATGTTCAGAAAATAATCGAACACATCGCTACTGTCAAATTCCCGCACTTGACTGGCTGTTAGTTTGTGGGAAATTATTTTATTATAATTCTCTTTGGATTTGATGGCAGCTAAATATTCGCCGATACCCGCCCGGATCATCTCCATCAACTCGCTTTTGGTATATTTTTTCTCGCTGATTGCGGTTTTAAACTGGCAGGAGCAGTGGGGTTTTGACTGCAACTCGCTAAACAGGTCGCGATGACATTGCGTCGCGGTGATCGCGTTGATGATATTTTCAATCCGTATGAAATCATTTTTCACCGAAATTAATTCGATTTCAGCAAGCGATTTGAGGATTTTTAGATCAGCTGATTCATTGATGCTCCTGATTTCAGCATAATATTCCCGGGGATAGAGTTTTTCATGATACTCAGTGTATCGCTCGCTATATGCAGCTTTAAACTGTTCAAATTCAGTAAATAATAATTCCAAACCATAGTTGTCAAATTTTTTTTCAAAAACAGCTAATTTGTCAATGATCGATTGAAATAATTCCTTCAGATCGTTATCAGCCGTTAGTTGCGCCACTACCGGATGACTCAGATATTCATTAATAAAAACAATGTGCTGTAAATT
>DSAU01000359.1 GCA_011046315.1 bacterium | reverse complement strand
TGATTTAGCACAGTTGCTGATTTAAATTCTTCACAACTCAAAGCCACATTCTCTGCCTATAAGATATTAATTTTCAAGAATGACTCTTAATTTGATCCCAGATCTCATCCATTTCGGCAAGGGTCATCTCTACCATCTTTTTATGCGCCTTTCTGGCGCTCCGTTCCACTTCCCGAAAACGAGCGGAAAATTTGTCAACCGATTTTCTTAAACTGTCCTCAGGGTTAACGCCCAAAAAACGCGACAGGTTCACCATGGTAAACATCAGATCACCAAACTCCTCTTCGATTCCCTCAGGGTCATTTTGTTCAACTGCATTTTTAAGTTCACCGATCTCCTCTTCAAGTTTTTCCCAAACCGAGGATACCTGTTCCCAATCAAATCCGATGGCGGCTGCTTTTGCCTGAACCCGATGCGCACGCAACAGCGCCGGCAGCATCCGCGGAACGCCATCGATTGCGGAGCGGTCGCTCGATTCTTTGCGCTTCATCTTTTCCCAATTCACGATCTGTTCTTCAGCGGTGAGAATTTCTGTTTCGCCGAACACATTGGGATGACGATGGATTAATTTCTGATTAATTTTTTTCAAAACATCAACGATTGTGAACCGGTTTTCCTCTGCTGCAATTTGCGATTGAAAAATGACCTGCAACAACAAATCACCCAACTCGTTCTTTAATTCATCGTAGCGTTTTTCATCAATTAGTTCTAAAACCTCATAAGTTTCCTCTAACAAATATTGTCGCAATGATTCGTATGTCTGTTGCTTATCCCATGGGCAACCATTTTCCCCTCTCAATTGTTCCATCAGGCTGACCAATCTGGTAAATTCATCGCAAATTGCCTCGGCTTTTTTCATGAAGCTTTCTCCTTATTGCCATTATTAAAAACTGCCATTGATGAGTAGAGTTTCATTTTTCTTCAAATGAACCATGGTTGGCAGCGATCATTATTATTGTTAAAAACGGAATGTAAAATAGGACTTATTAACGAAATAATCAAGGGAATTTTGTTTTGTGCGGGCGGGAAAAACATCACGGTCAATGATCCGCTGGTGGCGGCAATTTAATTTGTGGTCTAAATATTGGAACGGATAAAATTATCCCGCTCTGGTCATTTGGAAGTAAATAATGTGAGATAGAGGGCTGTATGTCCAATCGGTTGGTGAGTAGTTGTAGAAACCAGCCACCACGGTAACCAAACACTATATCAGATCGGCTATTTCGTGATCATTCTTCCGGCGCCAACTAACCGAGAGCTGTAATAATTTTCATCGAGCCGCGCAACAACAACACCATAGCTCGAGCTGGCGTGAACCATGTAATTTGATCCCAAAAAAATGCCCACATGATCAATACCGCCGCGGCCTGTTGTATCAAAAAAAATCAGATCTCCCGGCTCAACCTCATAAATCGAGACCGATTGACTTAACTGATATTGCTGGTAAGCATTGTGCGGCAATTTTACACCAAAAATTTCTTGATAAACCCGTTTCACCAATCCGGAACAATCCATTCCCCGCCTTGAGTCTCCACTGTACAGATAGGGCGTTCCCAGATAGCGCTGTACCGTAGAATAAAACCGACGCAAATCTCTATCGCGGTTCTCCAATTGCAGTTTTCGCACGATTTCTTGAGACTGCTGGTTGATTTTTCGCTGAAGATGGGGGTCAGCATGACGAGAGGCAAATCGCGGTGCACAGCCCGAAAATCCAATTAACAAAAGAATTAATAGCAAGCTTTTTTCAATCTTCATATCCACCCCTCGCGTTTCATTGGTTAGCTCCGATAGAAAAATAACTGATTGAATCGTCAAATGCAAGCATTTTTTTGCCGTAAGAATAAAACCTCTCTTGTAGGCAGATTACTGATGCCATCGCTTGACCACCTGATTATTTGAGAGATGATAAGATTCTTAAATAGAGCCACCTATTTCTAATATTGCTACAAATGAAGCGATGACATCAGTTTCAATTCAATTCGGAACCTTAAAAGTGAAACTTTTAAAAATGATTGGCGTTAAATCATCGTAAATCTTGGGGACGAAACTGGCTTCGACGGGGGTTGAGAGGTTACAGACTGCATACCGAGGTCCCGGTTCCTCGTTAATCCGCTGGGAAACAAATATAAACGCAGATAACCATGCGTATGCATTGGCTGCCTAATAGTGCGGCCCGTGTTGTTTGAGTTTTGTCTGTCAGGCTCTCACAACGCGACGATCATGACAGGATAGCAACCGTATTCGTCTGAGATACGGGAGCGAAATTTCATCAGACTGGCTTTTCAGTAAGCTTTGTTTGCTGCGCTTCGAAAAGTGAGAAACGAGCAACAAACTAAGTATGTAGACGTCTGTAATACCGGACCTTCGGACGCGGGTTCGACTCCCGCCGTCTCCACAATGAATTTGAGACCAGACTTGTTTGTAAGTCTGGTTTTTTTTTCAACAAAAAAATCATGATTTATGTTGATTTTGTTTAATGGCGTAAACCATCCCTACAAATATTTTCAATATGCGCTATACTTAAGCCCGACTCAAGGTCATTGACCACGACGACAATTTTGTGTTTTTATAAAAAGAAAATCCTCTATTATTGTAGAGTTCGTCATTTATTTTAATCAGAACTTCTGTACCGGAATACTCACCGCTTTCAGATACAAATGATGACAAGATGGTGTCATCCACGAGCATTAATTTGCCGAATAGTTTGCCAGACGTTGGATTGATTGCAATAAATGAGGTAAAATCCCGGGCTGGCGCCAGGGGGACAATTTCATAACGATTGTGTATTTCAATCGGCTTTTCCAGTTGCATTCGCATCACCCCTTCATTTATCCAGAGAAAAGCATGGTGGGTAATTTTTGCCTCCCCCTCACTGGAAATTGCTTTTTGATCCGCGCCACGATAGATTCCCTCGGCACGCCAGATACCTTCCTCCAGCAGAAACGTGTGTTTGATCACGATCTATCTCCATTTTTATCAAAACTCATTTCAATGCCAAACAGTTTTATTTCTCCAAAATTGCACTGGCAACGATATTGGCGACACGACTACGCAACGCGACCACCGAGGTTTTATCCTCGGGATGAACCCGATTGCTGAGCAAGATCACCACGGTTTCGGTTTCGGGGTCGATCCACAGCGAGGTGCCGGTATAGCCGGTATGCCCGTAACCGCCAACGCCAAACAGATCTCCGCCATTAGTCGAATACGGCGAGGTCAAATCCCAGCCCAGTCCCCTTCCGGCAAAACTCACTTCAGGAAAAACTTCGGTCATCCGTTCTACTGTCAGCGGACTCAATATTCGCACGCCGTTAAATTCTCCGCCATTGAGCATCATCTGGGCGAAAACGAGCAGATCATCTGCCGTAGAGAACAAACCGGCGTTCCCGGAAATTCCCCCTTTCAAGCGCGCCAACGGGTCGTGGACCACACCGACAAGCGGCACACCATCGATGACCTCTGTGGGAACGCAAAGCGATTTAAACTTTTCAGCCGGCGTAAAAAAAGTATGCGTCATCCCCAATGGACCGAAAATATTTTCTTCAGCAAATTCAGCCACCGTTTTTCCGGTTATCCGTTTAACGATATTGGCAAGCGTAATGAACCCCAAACAACTGTAACGAAATTCCGTTGCCGGTGGTGCTATTTTATCAAGTTTAGCAATATAGTTCGCCAGCGAATCGAGCGGGCAGGGATCGCCATAGTTTTTCGCGACCTCTTTTGCGTCGGTGTATGGAGGCAGTCCCGAGGTATGGGTCAGCAGATGCCACAACCGCGCATCATCGGCGGGCTTGCCATCCTCTGTCAGAAACGGTTTAAATTGCGGAATGTATTCTTTCACCTTGTCCCATAACCGCAACCGCCCCTGTTCTGCCAAAATCATGATCGACGTCGCGGTTGCTACTGGTTTGGTGATTGACGCCAGATCGAAAACCATATCAATGTCCAGCGGCTTAGGCTCGGGTATCCATTGACTTTCTCCGTAAGCATCCCGCATGACGATCTTAGCCCGGCGCGCTACTAAAATGACCGCCCCTGGCATCACTTTATCTTTGATCGCCGTATTAATCAGTGCCGGCAGTAAATTCAGTCTTTCCGAAGACATTCCCACAGTTTCCGCACTGGCTATTGGCAGCGGTTGCGACAGGACCGGAGTGGTATAAATTGTGATTATCATCATTACAACGGCTAAAATAATTCGCTTTATCATCATTGAAGCTCTCCTTGATTAAACCTTTATTAAAGTAAGATTTTAAAATTTAAGTCAAATTTTTGACTATTGTAAAAACTGATACGAACAACTCGTCCCGCCGAAGCGCGGGATTAATGGGTTAAAAAAAATCAATCAAAGTTTAATGCGAAAAAAATACTTGAGATAGATAATAAAAAAGATAGTCATAAATGTCAACTTTTATTTCTGTTTTTCTCAAAAAATGCCACGGTTCATCCGTCCTTACACCCCCTTACCAGAAAAATACTGATGCCATCGTTCGATAATCTGATTATTTGACAGATATTTCAATGGTTAAATCACGTTATCAATTTTTATTTTTTACAAATAAAGCGATGGCATCAGTCTATGTTTAATAAACCAGATTTCTGCAAGAAATCTGGTTTATAAACCAAAGAATGAGATACAGCGTTCATCCCAAAAAACGGCTTGCTTTTTAGTTTTATTTTTAATATTTTGACTCGCTCTTACGAACGAACTTTTCGCGTGCTGCCATGTTCATCTTGACCATCAACTTTTTGCTGCTAATTTGCTATCTAGTTTTCATTTATATAATATGGCACGGATTGACCAAAATCAAAGCCTGTGGCAATCAGCAATTGCTAACCGTGTCCATAATCGTGGCGATGCGTAACGAAGCCTCGCTGGCAGCTCGCTGTTTGGACGCATTGTTAAACCTGGATTATCCGCGTGATTTATACGAAATTATTGTGGTTGACGACGGTTCCACCGATCGCACTCCGCTGATATTGAGCGATTTTCAGAGCCGCTATCCGTTTATTAGGTTTATCAGGCTAAACCAGTACCAAAGTCTAAAAGGGGACAAAAAACGCGCGCTAACTATCGGTATTTCCAAAAGCAGCAATGAAATTCTTCTATTTACAGATGCGGATTGTGTTCCTCCGCCCGGCTGGATTAAACAAATCATTAGCTGTTTTGACAATGAGGTGGGACTGGTCGCTGGCTTTTCACCTGTCAGGTTAAAAAAAAACACCCAATTCGCGCAAATGGTCGAACTTGACAGTTTTGCCGCTGCGATTGTAGCAGCCGCTGCCATCGGCAACGATAGCGCTGTCACCTGCACTGGTAGAAACCTGGCTTACCGTCGCCAGTTGTTTTATCGACTGAATGGTTTTGATCAGCTCAGGCGCAGCATTTCCGGCGACGATGATCTGTTGCTGCAACTTGCCCACCGGCAGATGGATTGGAAAATCCGTTATGTCAGCCATCGGGACGGCATTGTTCCCAGTTACCCTGAATTGAGTCGATTGCAATTATTCCGGCAAAAGCAGCGTCACCTTTCAGCCGGGAAATATTATTCACCAAAAATTCAACTTTATTACGCGGCTTTCCATTTGTCAAACGCCGGACTTTTTCTGTTTCCATTGGTAGCGATGTTGACAGAAAATCCGCTTTGGTTGAGCCTTATCTTTCTAATTGTAAAAATTCTGTCAGATCGATTGCTTTTAAACTCAGCCGGACGAAAGTTTAGTCAGACTTTCATAACCTCCTCTTTTCTCGGATGGGAGCTGTTTTTTTTATTCTATCATATTATTACCGCTCCCGCAGCGTTTATCGGTAAAATAAAATGGAAATGAGCACAACATGACCAACCAGACATGGAAAAATTATCGTGCTTTTGCCCATCACCGCGGTGAACTGGTCTTTAAAATATTGAGCCGCTTTATCTCATTGCCGGGAAAGACGGTGCTGGACATCGGCTGTGGAAACGGCGCCACTGCCACCGTACTCGCCCGACAGGGGGCACAAGTGACGGCGCTGGAAATTTTGCCCGAACCTTTGCCGAACATTTCTCAGCAACGAATAAAATTCATCAACGGCGGCTTTGATGGCTTTCAGTTTAACCAAAACCAGTTCGATGTAATTATTTTGCAGGATGTGCTGGAGCATTTGCCCGATCCAGCCCGATCGATTAAAAAGATGAGCGCTTTACTCTCTCGAGGCGGCCACCTCTATTTTTCAACGCCCAACCGGCTTTCGTTTTTCAATCTCATCAGCGACCCTCATTGGGGGGTGCCGCTGGTCAGTTTTTTTCCCAGATCATGGGTGAAAATTTTAATTTTTTCTACATTAAGAATAGACCGGCGCCAGCGAAACGATTGGCCTGCGCTGCTGTCAATGAAAAGATTACTGATGCTTTTAAACGAAGCGGGATTTAAACTGCAGTTGATGAATAAATTCGCCGCGACACAGTTGTTTGATTGTCCGCAGAGTATCGTTTGCAAACCAGTTCATCTCAATATCCTGAAATGGTTGGCAAAGCATAATTTTCAAACACATATTCAAAAAATTGTCAATGATCGAATCGGATTTTTCAACAATTATATCAATCCGACCTGGTACGGCGTATGCATAAAAACATGAACGAAATAATCTGGACGTCAGTGGCAAGGGCAGCAACAGCGACCCGCTTGATCAATGTTGTCAAAAATTTTGCGTCATTGACGCTTTCAATCCTGCTGAAAAAATCGATATTATGGGGCGCGCCTTCGGTTTTACACATCGAGCCTTCTGTCTGCTGTAATTTAAGCTGCCCGCAATGCCTGGCAGGTTTAAAAAAGATTCAGCGCAATGAATCTTTTATATCACTTGAATTGTATAAAAAAATCATTGCTGAGGCTGGCGATAAAATCTGGTATCTGTTGCTGTACAACCAGGGTGAGCCGTTTTTACACGACAACTTGCTCGAAATGATTCAAATTGCGCGACGGCGACGAATTTATGTCATAACCAGCACCAATGGCCATTTTTTTAACGATAGCGAATTCGTTGAAAATTTTATTGTCAGCGGAATTAATGCTGTAATTATTTCTCTGGATGGCGCTGATGCGGAGACCTACCGCCATTATCGAAAAGGCGGCAATTTCGAAATGGTGCATGCGGGCGTGAAGCGACTGGTTGAATGCCGGAAACGGCTGGGGCTTGCATATCCCAAAATCATGCTTCAATTCCTGGTCACACGAAAAAACGAGCACCAGCTTGGATCAATGAAGCGCTTAGCTGCCTGCCTCAAGGTTGATCGGTTGTTGATCAAATCCATACAAATCGAACAACCGCAAACAGCGGATGAATACCTCCCGTCAAATCCGGGCTGGCGGCGTTATGATTTTTTCGAAGATCGAATCGCGTTGAAAAATCAAAATCACTTCTGCCATCGGCTTTGGTATAGCGCTGTTGTGCTTTCTGACGGCAGAGTCGTGCCGTGTTGTTTTGACAAAAACAGTGTCTTTACATTGGGAAACGCGAAACAAAGTTCACCATCCAGTATTTGGAAATCGTCTGCCGCCATGAAATTCCGTAATATGATCATTCAAAATGGAGCCACTCTTGATATCTGTCGAAACTGTACCGAAAATCAGAAGACTTTTCTCAAGGCGGGTATTAGCCCATTTGCTTAAAATTACCGTCGCCGCCTTGATGATGATTATGTTGATCAAGCGGGTGAAAATGGGGGAAATTTTCATTGCCTTCCAATCAGCAAAATTGTCATTGATTATGGTTGCGTTACTATTGCTTCTGCCCAACATCTATTTTCAATTTTATAAATGGCGCTATTTGGTCCGGCTGGTCAAATTCGATGCCAGCAACCGCGAAGTACTGCAATCGTTATTTGCCGGTTTCACTTTCGGTTTTATCACGCCGGGACGGCTCGGTGAATTTGGCCGCGCCTTTTTTATCAAAAATTGTCCCTGGGTCAAAGTTCTTGGCATTGCAGCGCTCGACAAACTTTTTTCAGTGGCAGTGGTTTTTCTCTTCGGATCAGTAGGATTATTGTACCTGATCGGAAAACAGTTGTTTATTTATACAATGATCCCACTGGTTACATTTACCGCGATAACATTGTTCGTATTCTATTATATATTATTTCATCCGGAAATTATCAAAAGCTTTTTGTACAGTCTTAACATCATTTTGCCGTTTCG
>DSAU01000550.1 GCA_011046315.1 bacterium | reverse complement strand
TAATTGGTATGTGCAGGCATCGGATCGTCTTCCCTCCGAAAACAGCTTTAGCAGACCTCATATTTTGCGGGTCAACTTTTATATGCAGTATCCCGAATACTGGCAAATCCCATTAATATCCACGCTGTTAAATGGAGTTGATTGTAATCTGTTATATCGCTATGTTAGCGGTCAACCGTTTACCTTTCTTGAACCGGATGATCCGCCAGATCTGTTGGACAACCATCGTTTTCCGGCGCGTCAAACATGGGACATGAAACTCAATAAATATTTCAAATTGGGATCGCATACGATAACCGTTTATACCAAAATTACAAATTTGTTCAATAACAAAATCATTAAAACCTGGGGACATCCGTTTCCCTATGATGGCGGCGCCATGGAAAAATTTGTGAAAACAGGTGAACCGACATTGATCGACACCGATGGTTACAACATCAGCTACATGATCTATTATCCGCCGAGAAGCGTTTTTCTGGGCGCCCGATATCATTTTTGAAAAACCAGTGGAGGGCTCAATGAAAAAATATATCCTTCATATTGCGCCGATATTAGCTGTTTTAACAATTTTTTGTACAATCAGCTACGGGCAATATCGCGAACCATTGTTCAAGATTCATGACCGGGGCAGGTTGTGGGAGACGGTAAAGGATAACGGTCAGATTGGCGGCAGATTTTCCGATTTTCAATTTTATCCTTCAATGGATTGGCCCGGGGGACCCGCAATTCTGCCCAATAAAGATGAACAGCGCTCCTATAGTCAGGGCGCCGGTTTCTGGGTAGGAGGGAAAAATCCCGATGGCTCAATTTTTCTCGATGAAATGGGACCTTTTACTTATGTGGATCAGGGGACTTTTTTCGATATGACCGAAGTTGAAAATTTTGTCGGCTCCACAACGTTCGATCCCTTTGAAGCCGAAGAAAAAATTATGGCCCACTGGATCACCAGTCGGGGAATTGAGGTTGTCAGAACCAGCCGCGCCTGGAGCTACCCATCCTACGCTGATTTTATTGTTCTTGAATATGTCTGCACCAATCGCAGTGCAGATAATTTGACCGATGTCTATTTCGGTTTTCCTTTTCTGCTGCGTCCCAGCTATCAGGATGTGGTGGTACAGGGATTCTGGGGAGATAACCCCAACGTGGATGATGAATTAGTCGGCTATGATGAAAGCAGAAAATTGCTCTACGCCTATGATTATCAGCCCAGTTTTGAAACCACCTGGAGTTGGGGTAATTATTGGGATAAACGGGATGAACTGCGCACCACCGGCTACGCTGGATTTTCTCCGCTGTATGCAGATCCGGCCAAAGATAGTCGTGATCAACCCGCCACAATCTTTGTTGCTCAGGTGTTGAACAATATGCAGCGGCTCACACTGGCAAACCAGAGCGAAGCTAATTTGTACGCTATCCTGAACGGAGAAGATCGTTCGCTTATGCACTCACTCGACGAAGATGAAGTGCTTTCGCCCTTCCTGCTGCAGGGATTTGGACCTTATGATTTAGCGCCGGGTGATACTGTAAAGATCGTTATTGTTGAAGCCGTCAATGGCTTGCCAATGGAGCAGGCGGTAAAGGGATTGGCGGTTCAACATTTGTTGCCGGCCGGCCTGGATTCATTGAAAAATACCATTGACCGGGCACAACGATTATTTGACCGGAACTATAACCCCGCGGTGCTGGCGCCGCCGGCTCCAGCAGTAGAATGTTTCGTGTTACCTTCAACTCAGGAAATTGTGGTCACCTGGGGTAGCGAAGTCGAAGAATGGATCAACCCGTTCACCGGTCGCAATGGATTGAGCATGTATCGTGTTTATCGAAGTGATCGATCTTACATCGGACCGTTCAAAAAATTAAGAGATGTCAGAGTGGCGAGAAAAACAGACCGTGACCGCTTTTTTGATATTAACCTGGATAAATGGAAATACAAAGACAACACGGTACAGGTGGGAGTGGGATACTTCTTTGCGGTTAGCTCGGTCGATTCCAGCGGAAACGAAAGCGGCCTCACAAATATCAACGCCCGCGCTCTGGTAACTGCACGAACCCCGGCCGAAAATGCGTTGAACGTGAGCGTGTTTCCCAATCCATTTCGATTGGTATCTGGTTTGCCCACTGCCGGTGAAGAGAGCTCAATTGTTTTTACAAATCTCCCCGCCGAATGTATTATCAGAATTTACACATTGAGCGGTGACCTGGTGCGCACGCTGGAGCATAATAATCCCAATTCCGGCGAAGAGGTCTGGGATCAATTATCCGATTCCCGGCAAAAAACCGCAGCCGGAATATATCTGTACACAGTTGAATCAGCGGTCGGCAACGCCAAAGGAACGTTGCTCCTAATCAAATAATGGTAGTTTGGAAAGTTATCTCGTAGTAATGACTTTAGTCATTTCATTCGCTAAAACACGACTGAACTCGTTGATACCACACAGTATTTAGTTACAATTATAAAATGAATTGTTGAGAATCTTCAATTCAGCAAACCAATCTGGGAGCATTGTCATGAAAGGGAAAATAATAATTACCATAAGTCTGTTGATTTTTTCATCTATGCCAGGCTATTCTCAGTTCGATTATGGGTTTGATTTTACCAAAGCCGGCACCGCCGGGCTCCAATTTTTAAAAATAGGTGTCGGCGCTAAAGAAAGCGCCATGGGCGAAGCTGCGCTGGGGGATACGCGCGGGGCTAATGCAATTTTCTGGAATCCGGCAGGTATCGCCGCTGTCTCCGGAAAAGAGGTTACCTTTTCTCAGGTCGGTTGGTTATTGGGGGTTGATATCAGCGCCATGGCGATAGCTTTGAACATTAAAAATTACCTTGTCTTTGGAATCAGCGCCATTTATCTGGGGCTGCCCGAATTTGAGGAGACAACGGTACTGGCGCAAGACGGTACTGGACGGATGGTGAGCGCCAGTGATTTTGCCATTGGATTGGCAGTCGCGAAAAATTTCACCGATAAATTGGCAATGGGCGGACAAATTCGTTATGTCAGAGAACAATTGGATCAGGATGCTTTTGATAATGTCCTGGTGGATATCGGCGCGCGTTATTTTACCGGATACCGGCACTTGAACTTATCGGTTTGCGCTCAACATTTTGGTCCCGATATACGTATGTTGCGGGACAGGTTTCGCATGCCGCTGATTTTCAAAATTGGAATGGCAGATGATCTGTTTTACACAGAATCCCACAAATTGATGCTCGCGATCGATCTGCTCCATCCAACCGACAATATTGAACGGGTGAATTGTGGGTTGGAATATGGATTGTTTCAAAAAGCATTTATTCGAGCCGGCTATCGAATCAATTCTGATATCGGCGACTGGTCTTTCGGCGTTGGACTGCGGCAAAAATTAATCGGTGTGGACGGCGCCATTGATTATGGCTATTCCGATTACGGTGAAATTTTGGGAGGGGTGAACCGGATCACAATGTCGCTCCAATTTTGATCTTTCATAAAACCAGTCAAAATCATTGTGATCAGATAAGGATAATAATTCTGTACAAAGACAGGCTGTTGAATAGTCGCAACATCAAATTATCAAGTTAAGCCGGAAGAAATTTGTCAGCTTTTAAAGAGATGATGAGAAGGTGTCTTTCCAGGTAATATCAGGGGGAGACACCAAAATTTATTAACAGGAGAATGATTATGACACAGGGCTATGAATTTCATGTAATTTCCAACACCCACTGGGATCGGGAGTGGCGCTACCCGGCGCAGGAAACGCGAACTCATCTTTTAGAGTTGCTGGATTGGCTTTTGGAGGTGTTTGAAAAATATCCGGCATACAAACATTATCATCTGGATTCACAAACAATCCCCTTAGAAGATTATCTTGAAATTCGCCCCGAGAATCGTGAGCGTTTGAAGAAATACATCGCGGAGGGGAGGTTGTTGGTGGGACCGTGGTACACCCTACCTGAAATGAATACTGTGAGCGGAGAAGCCATTGTGCGAAATCTGATGCGAGGTCAGAAAATTGCATCTTCGTTCGGCAAAGCAATGAAAATCGGATATACCCCTACCTCCTATGGACAGCTTTCGCAGATCGCTCAAATCTACGCCGGCTTTGGAATTGATGGGATGATGTTTTATCGCGGAATTGCTCGCGAGGAATGCGCCACAGAATATATTCTCGAAGCGCCGGACGGCTCCCAAATCCTTGGTTTGCGGTTGAGCGCTGAATTCAGCCGGGCTTCATTTTGGTTGCATCTGTTTCGCGCCACCATGTTTAAAGACCCATTTTACGATGGTTATTATAAATGGAATATGGGGCAACTCCCGTTTCGAAGGTGCGATGTTGATGCCGGAGATCAGGATTATCGCTTACTTGAACCAGATTCGTTGAACCATTTTAACACTGTATTGCTCGAAGATGGAATGAAAAAAATCAAACAGGACCTGAGCGCTGACGCTACCACCCCCTATCTGATCGCCATGGATGGAATGGACAGTGTTTTCCCCCATCCCAATACCATTAAAGTAATCAATTATTGTAATAAGAGACAAAACGGCGATCGCTATATTCACAGCTCTTTTCCGGAAGTGATTGAAAAAATAAAGAAAGCAGTGGATTGGTCAAAACTTACTGTGCTGAAAGGTGAACGTCGTCGCCCCAGCCGCGATAATTGGTTCAACCGGTTTTTAAAGGATAATGCCTCAACCCGTCTTTATCAAAAACAGATTAATGCAGCCATGCAAACGCTGCTCGAAAAGTGGGCCGAGCCATTCTCTGTTTTTGCAAAATTTTTGGGAAAAGAATATCCCGAGAAATATCTCGAATTGGCGTGGAAATTTCTGCTCACCAACCATCCGCATGACAGCATTACTGGTGTCAGTATGGACCAGGTGCACAAGGACATGCTCTATCGATGGGATCAGGTAAAGCAGATTGGCGAGACCCTTGTCAATGAAGCTTTTGGCAAGATCGCCTGTAAAGTCGATTTTAGCGAGTTCTCTGATGACGATGTTGCCATTATTGCATTCAATCCGCTGAACTTTCGGCGAACAGAAATTGCGGAGGTTGAAGTCGATTTTCCGGATGATCCTCAGCTTAAATCAATGGAGCTTCTGGATGCGGAAACCTTGCAGCCGGTGGCTTTTCAGCTTCAGGATCGGCGGAACTGGGGGGCAAACGTGATGAATCCGTTTGATATTCCGTCTCCCTTTTTGACCCGGCGCTTCAAATTCGCTTTTGAAGCTGAAAACGTTCCCGCTTGCGGCTATAGATCATTTATCGTTCGACCTAAGTCAGGCGAATTGGTGAATTACGGCTCGCTGCGGTGTTCTGATCATAGAATGGAAAATGAATTTCTCCGCGTCCGATTTCATCCGAATGGAACTTTTGACCTTACTCAAAAATCAACTGGTAGAATTTTCTCTGGCTGTCATTATTTTATCGAGGATGCTGAAGCCGGCGATCCCTGGACGCGAATTTCTCCGCCTGTCAATCCAGTTTATTCATCGTTCGGTTGCGCAGCTCGCATCAGTGTAATGGAAGAAGGTCCGCTGCAAACAACGTTTCAGGTTGATGTTGAAATGAAAGTGCCCAAGTGTTTGAGTGATGATAAACGCAAGCGAAGCCAGGAATTGATATCACTGCCCATTTCTTCGCTAATCACTTTGCATAAAGGATCGCCTCGGTTGGATATTGTTACAACTTTTGACAATCAAGCACAGGATCACCGGTTGCGCGTCTGTTTTCCCAGCAATATCGGGTCAAAAAGTGTGGATGTGGAAACTGCATTTGATGTGGTGACACGAGAGATCGAAATCCCGGATACGCGGGACTGGGTCGAGCCCTGGACCGGTACCCAGCCGCATCAATCGTTTTTCGATATGTCGGATGAGGATGGTGGACTGGCCGTTATCAGCCATGGTTTGGTCGAATATGAAGTTTTGGATAATGATTCAAAAACGATGGTTTTAACATTAATTAAAGGATTACGTTATCCCAAAGTAGGATTACCTCCGGATCGAGTGGAGCGAAGAGAGCAAATTGGTTCGCAGTGTTTGGGGAAGCATCGTTGCGCTTATGCGCTCTATCCCCATGAAGGTGACTGGCAGACCGGCAGGGTGTATGAGTTCACTTATCGTCATTTTACCCAGCTTAAATTGGCGCAATGCGGTGTCTCACCGGGCGAGCTTCCGCGAACCCAGCAATTTTTTACACTGGAACCTGATACGCTCGTATTGAGTGCGCTCAAAAAGTGTGATCATCGGGAATCCATAATCGTACGCTTTTTTAATCCTACCGGCGAGGATATTTACGGATTACTTCGTTTCTGGCGGACTATTAAAGAAGCGTGGCTGACCAATTTGAACGAAGAACAAATAAATGAATTGCCCGTTCAGCCAGATGGTAGTTTGAGCCTGAACGTTGCACACAAGAAAATAATCACCGTGGAAGTTCGATTTTAATGAAAAAACTCATTGTAGAAAACTCGCGTGATCTGGGATGTCTTTTTGCAGACAATCCGCTAAGCATGATCGGCCAGGATGGCGCCTATTCAATTCCAATTGGACCGGGAAACGCACTCTGGTTGTTTGGCGATACATTTATCGGTGGTTTTAATGAGATCGGAAAAAGAATCGTCGAGAAAATGGTCAGCAATACCGGCTTGATCTGTCGCTATCGAGATGATTGTAGTGATCTAACGAATTTTAGCTATCTCACCGATGAACAGGGCGCTATCCGGCAACTTATCACTTTTGAACCGGACGAAGATCCCGATAAATTTCGTATCTGGGGGATGCATGGCTGTTGCATAAAGGGAAAAGTGTATTGGTACTATACGAGGGTGAAACTGCTCGAACATGGGCAATGGCCTTTTAAATTTAAAATGTCAGGGACCGGCCTGGCAGTCGCGGATTATCCGGCGTTGAATTTTAATCGGATCAAATATAAAAATTCCACAATCTGGTGGGAGAAAAATGAACCCTGTTTTGGTGTCGCGGTCCTTCCAGATTTTGAGAACAATATTGCTTATATTTACGGTTCATACTTGAAAAACGGACGCCATTTTTGCGCCCTGGCGAGTGCGCCAGTGAACTGCATCGACGATATTTCAGCGTATGAATATTTGGTTTCAGCTGAGCCTCGTTGGGGGCGTGATTTAAAAAAAGCTATTCCTGTTTTATGCGGTATGCCAACCGAGATGTCAGTGTCTTATAATCCGCACCTGCAATGCTATTTAGCGGTCTTTTCCTATGAGACCACCGGCAAGATATTGGGGTGCACCGCGCCGCACCCCTGGGGACCCTGGAGTGAACCTGCGGTTTTGTGGACGCCTCGGGTGGGTTTGAGGAACCCGCTGGTCTATAAGGGACCACTTGTTTACGCGGGAAAAGAACATCCTGAATTGGCGCGAGAAAACGGCAAAATTATATATCTCACCTGTGTAGAATTTGAGGAATATTTTTCGCGGTTAATTGAAATCGTTCTGCAATAGTTGATTTATTGGTGTAAATTTAAAATATCTGATGTGGGAAAGATTTGGAGAAAGTGCTGGAAAATAATCAACCCGGTCAACTACAGCTTTTATGGCGGCTTTTAAAATACGTCAAGCCCTATTGGGACAAGTATCTATTGATAATTATTCTTTATTTTGTTCAGGGCGCCATTCATACCTTACCTTTTCTCTTCCTGTCAAAAATGGAGCTTTTCATCAGTACAGGCAGAACCAAATATTATCTGGTTTTCTGTCTATTGATGTTGTTGCCAGCATTTATTTTTCGATTTGTGATTTTCGAAAGCTTGCTGAGCATATTGAATTGGTACATTGGCTTGAAGCTTTCGTTCAGTTTTCGCCAGCAATTATATCGGCATATCGAAAAACTGTCGCTGAGATTCCATCAGAGCCGACCGGTCGGAGAACATTTATACCGGGCCAACGCGGATATTGATTCATTGATACCGATGTTCAACCACCCGATGAACGGTATCCCGATGTTCATCTCCAGTATTTACCAAACCATCCTGATGGCGTATTTAATTTCGATAGCCGGACCTCGCATTCTGTTTTACCTGGCGCTCATTCTCGTTCCGACCTATGCTCTGGTTCACTATTTATATGGAATTGTCAGGCGGCTGGATTATGTGAAGCGCGCTCGGGCGCAAGAATTAACAGCAGTCTTGAGAGAAAGCATTGCCGGCATCCGGGTTGTTAAAGCGTTCGATCGTACCAAGTTTTCTATCAGACGATATTATTCGGCGTTAATT
>DSAU01000441.1 GCA_011046315.1 bacterium | reverse complement strand
GTGTCGCTTGAATCGCTGGGTTTGAACAAGGGCAAAAAGAAAATCGCGCTGATCTATTCACAAGGCTTGATTCAGGAGGGCGGCGAGTCATTCAGCCCGTTGACAATGGGCATGACCGCGGGTACCGATCCCATGATCTCCGCCATCAGAAACGCCGTCAGTAGCAAGTCGGTCAAAGCCATTGTTTTTCGGGTGGACTCCCCTGGTGGCAGCGGATTGGGATGCGATCTGGTCTGGCGCGAAATTCTCAACGCAAAACAGGAAAAACCAGTGGTGGTTTCGATGTCAGATTACGCCGCATCCGGAGGATATTGGGTCTCGATGGGCGCCAACGCCATTGTTGCGCAGCCATCCACGCTAACCGGCTCGATCGGCATCTGGGGCATTTTTCCCAATATCAGTGGAATGTACGAGAAGCTGGGCTTAATAGAAGATCACATCAAACGCGGCGAACACGCTGATATGTTTCTGGGGGTTAAACAATTATCACCTTATGAGAAAAAACTTTTCCGCGATAACATGTACGAAAATTATATCGATTTTGTCTCTAAAGCAGCCCAATCAAGAGGAAAATCTTTCGAAGAACTGGAGCCCTATGCCCAGGGCAGATCATGGATGGGCGAACAGGCGGTTCAATTCGGTCTTGTTGACGAATTGGGCGGACTGGATCGCGCCGTTGAATTGGCAAGACAACACGCTGGTATTGATAGCAGCGAAGCAGTAAAACTGGTCGTCTATACAGCAAAAAAAAGCTGGTACGAAAAACTACTCGGCAAAGGAACGTTGCTATGGCTGGGTAAACAGGTCGGCGACATCGCGAATATTGAACAATTGAAAAACATGTTAAACCAGCGCCGTCCTCTGCTCTGGCCCATGATGCCGTACCAGTTTCGTATTCACTAAGTGATTGTAATTGACCACGATGTTTAATAATGTCAAAACTAAAAAAAAATCTGATTATAGCTGAATGACTGTTACATAAAAAAAAATTTTGGAGGTCGTAATGAAAAAGCATATCCTGTTGAGTCTCTGTCTGATCTTATTGTTTGCCAGCCATGTGTTCGCGCAATTCGATGTCGGGTTAAATTTTCTGGTCATTTCTCCGGAGTCAGGTTTTAAGGAAAATGTAGATCGTCTCGGATACGGACTGGCCGGGAAATTTGGTGTTAAATTGGGGGATTCACCTTTTTACGGCGGCCTGGCGCTGGGCGTCGCCACTTATGGTTCATCATCATACAAGGATTACCTCATCACACCATTGGTGCCAGTGGAGGCAAAAACGTCCAACAACCTGTTGTTCAGCGAGCTGCTGCTGCAAGCCCGCACCAGCATGGGCGCCATCCAGCCCTATGTGGAGGGCATGCTCGGATTCAACTATTTATGGACTGAAACCAAAATCGAACAGTTGGAAAAAAATATGACAAAGAAATCGCCAGCCACACCAACTTTGATGACTTTGCCTGGAGTTACGGCGCCGGGTTCGGTATGATGATTAAATTAGTCGAAGGTTTTGGTGTCGATGAAAGCGAAAATCCCAAAACTGGCAGACTGATGCTCGATTTAAAAGTACGCTACATGTTCGGCGGCGAAGCCGAGTACCTGAAAGAAGGATCGATCAATATCGATCAAAACAATAACGTGATCTACGATGTTAGCAAATCCGATACCGATTTTATCTCCTTTCATCTGGGAGTTGTTTTTCAAATTTACTAAAAAATTTTGTTAATCTGTTTAATTCATAAAGCTTGCCACCAAGGCACCAAGTCACGAATCCCGCCGCGGCGGGAACAAAGTTGTGAAACAAGCATTTATAAAAAATATTCTGAGTCGATCAATCTCCTTTGCTTGCCAAGCCTTATATTTTTATTACTTGGTGTGCCTTTGTGTCTTCGGGACTTTGTGGCGTATGAATTATTCAGGTTAAACTATCAAGCGAGGCGATTTTTGACAGTTAAAAAATTCATCACACTCGCCGGGAATATCGGTTGCGGAAAAACCACCGCTGCAAAACTAATCAGTCACAAATATGGCCTGGAACTGTTCGATGAGCCGGTGATCGATAATCGCTTTTTAAAAAATTATTACGCAAACATGGAGCGCTGGTCTTTCACCTTGCAAATGGAATTTTTAATCCGTCGGGTGGAACACCACGAACTCATCAGCACCGTACCCAAAGCCTGCGTTCAAGACCGTTCACTGTATGAGGATCCGGAAATATTTGCCAAATATCTGCACGGATTGGGCAAAATGACCGACGATGAATTAAATCTGTATTTTGAATATTTCGACCGATTGAGCAATGAGCTGATCAAACCTGATCTGATCATCTATTTGAAAGTGGATAACGTTGATGTGCTGCTGCAGCGCATCCGCAAACGCGGCAGAAAGGAAGAACAGTCCATCACCCATGAATTCCTGGAAGGCCTCGGCGGATATTATGTCAGCTTTCCGCAGGTGTGCAAAAATAAATACAAGGTGGATGTAATAACCCTGAATGTAACTGACACCGATATTCGAAAAAAAGAGGGAAAGCAACAATTATTAAAGCTCATCGAGTCCAAATTAGCATTACTCGAATGATTATTTTTTTCAGCTCTATTTTAAAATTTACACCCGATGCAAAAACACTTCAACTGTGCATCCTGTTGAAACATTGTTGATGAAAATGCCAAAACATCACCCAAAGCACTATTATCTAAATGACACTGTCTATTTTATCACCGCCCACATCTACAAGCGGCGGCGCTATTTGGATGCGGATGATAAGAAACAACTGCTGTTTGAGATTTTTCAACAGACCTTTTCTCGGTTTAATTACCGGCTCTATGCCTGGGTAATTCTCGAGGATCATTATCACATCCAATTCAAAACGCGAATCGGGGATGATTTTATCAAAGCAATACAACAAATTCATAACGACTGTTTACACCGATTAAATCAATCTGAAAATCGGCGACGTCGAAAAATATTTTACAATTTCTGGGACTACTGCATTCGCAGCAAAATGGAATTCTATAGCTACTTTAATTTCATTCATTACAATCCGGTCAAACATGGATATGTCAGCGATATGGCAGCCTACCCTTTCTCCAGTTATGCTGACTGGCGACAAAAAAAGGGAGAGCTCTGGTTAGCGAGTTGTATGCGTGATTTTCCAATAAGTGAATTCAGTATCCCTCAGGACGAAAATTTTGACTGAACAACACCAGTTGTTGTTGCCGCTGCCTGTAAAAGTATCGGTAATTTTTAACCGGTTTAATAACTGATGGTTAAAAAGCTGCAACGAGTTGTAGTAGTGCTGGCAGACGGTAGCGATAACTATTTTCTCTGACACAGGAAACGAATGCATTCTTCAAAGACGGCTCTGGCATCCGGAAATATTAGCACGCGACAAATCATCGGATTATTCGGTGGGATACCCATTTTTTTAGTCATCTGGGCGCTCCCCATCTCGGACTCACTTGAGCCTGACGCCCAAAAAACACTGGCAGTTGCCAGCCTCATGGCATGGTGGTGGATCACCGAGGCGCTGCCGATTCCGGCGACTTCGCTCATTCCGGTTGTAGCATTTCCCCTTCTTAACATTATGAAGGAAAAAGATGTAGTCCTCGCTTACGCCGACAGCAACATTTTTCTGTTCATGGGTGGATTTTTTCTGGCCATGGCAATGCAAAAATGGAGGCTGCACCGTCGAATCGCGCTTCAAATTATTAAAGCCATTGGACTGGGACCCAGAAAAATTATCCTCGGATTTATGGTTGCCACTGCATTTCTCTCAATGTGGATTTCAAATACCGCCACCACTATGATGATGTACCCCATCGGACTGGCGATCATCCTCCAGTTGACTTCATTCAAAAATGATCAGGGTCAACCGCTTAACGCTGTCGTGATCTCCAGATTCCAAATCGCGCTGATGCTCGGCATTGCTTATGCTGCCAGTGTCGGCGGAATCGGCACCAAAATCGGGACGCCGCCCAACATCGTGTTTGCCGCCGCAGTTAAAACGCTGTTTCCGGAAGCGCCTGAAATCGGATTTCTGCAATGGATGCTGTTAGGGATTCCGCTGGTTATTTTGTTTATTCCGGTGATCTGGTTTGTGCTGACCCACATCACCCAACCAATACGCATCCGACAGCTTCCGGGCAGTAAAGATGTGATCGCCGAGCAGTTGAAACAGTTAGGTCCGATGCAGCGGGGAGAGCGGTTGGTGCTGATTATTTTTATTTTCACAGCAATGGCATGGATATTCCGAAAAAATATCGAGTTGGGAACTTTTACAATTCCAGGCTGGTCTAATTTGCTCGGCGTTGCTGCATCTGTCAACGATGCGACAGTCGCCATCTTTTCGGCGCTGCTGCTGTTCGCTATTCCGGTAAAGCTACGAGAAAAATCGTTTTTGCTGGACTGGGAATGGGCAGTTAAAATCCCCTGGGGAATACTGCTGCTTTTTGGAGGCGGAATCGCTCTGGCTTCGGGATTTCAAACCACAGGTCTTGCCGCCTGGGTCGGTAGCCAGTTGATGTTATTTTCAAACGTTCCTTTAATTCTGATGATCCTGATAACCTGTCTGATGCTGACCTTTTTAACCGAGGTAACCTCCAACACCGCCACGGCCACGATTTTTATGCCAATATTGGCGGCGACAGCGTTAGCAATTGGGATTCACCCGTTTTTATTGATGGTTCCCGCGACAATTTCCGCATCCTGCGCGTTTATGTTGCCGGTTGCCACGCCGCCGAATGCAATCATTTTTGGCGCCGGTTGCGTCACCATTCCCCAAATGGCAAAAAACGGTGTGTTGTTAAATTTTATCGGCGTAGTCATCGTCACCCTGATCGTGTATACGATTGCAATACCCGCTTTCGGAATTATGCTCGGCAGTCTGCCTGAGTGGATAAAATAATACCAGCAACGATATGTCTGAGAATAAATTGATCTTAACATACAGAAAATTGAGGAGGATGAATGAACAGTAAGGATTATATTGAGACTGAGGATTTCTACGGAGCGCACAATTATAACCCACTGGATGTGGTAATTTCAAAAGGACAGGGTGTCTGGTTGGAAGATGTGGACGGTAAAAAGTATATGGATTTTTTAGCCGCCTACTCTGCGGTTAATCAGGGGCATTGTCACCCCCGACTGGTCAAAGTAACCAACGAACAGGCGGCGCGGCTGACACTGACTTCGCGTGCGTTCCGGAACGATCAATGGCCGTTGCTGGCAAAGGAAATGTGCGAGCTGACCGGATTTGACATGATACTACCGATGAACTCCGGCGCTGAAGCTGTTGAGACTGCCATAAAAGCAGTTCGAAAATGGGGCTACCAAATCAAAGGCGTTGAAAAAGACCGGGCTGAGATCATTACCTGCGACGGTAACTTCCATGGCAGAACCATCACCATTGTGACGTTTTCACCGGAACAACAGTACAAAGATGGTTTTGGACCACTAACGCCGGGTTTTAAAATGATAGCTTACGGCGATGCCGACGCGTTGGAAAAAGCGATCACGCCCAACACAGTTGCTTTTATGGTAGAACCGATTCAGGGCGAAGGCGGCGTGGTGGTACCGCCGCCGAACTATTTAAAAAATGCAAAAACCATTTGCGAAAAGCATAACGTCCTGTTTGTCGCCGACGAGATTCAATCCGGATTAGGACGAACCGGTAAAATGTTCGCCTGCGACCATGAAAATGTCAAGCCCGACATCGTCACCGTTGGCAAAGCTCTATCCGGTGGTTTTTACCCGGTATCTGCCGTGTTGGCTCGAAAAGAGATCATGAACGTGTTCACTCCCGGCGATCATGGCTCCACCTATGGCGGGAATCCACTGGGCAGCGCCATCGCCCGCGAAGCGCTCAAGATCATTGTTGAAGAAAAACTATGTGAGCGAGCAACTGAACTCGGCGACTATTTAATGCAGCAACTACAAAAAATTAACAGTCCGCACGTCGATTTCTATCGCGGTAAAGGACTGTGGATCGGGATTGTGCTGAACAAACAATCCGGAGGGGCGCGACGTTTTTGTGAAGCGCTGATGAAAAAGGGCGTGCTTGCCAAGGAAACCCATTGGAACATCATCCGTTTGGCGCCGCCGCTGGTGATAACCAAAGCTGAAATAGACTGGGCGCTGGAGCGAATTGAACAGGTACTGATGATGCCTTAATTTTGATCAAACTGCTATGTTAAACCTCTTATCGCGGTCAATTGCAGGGCAATCCCGGAAACTTTACTAGAAAATGAGCTGTTCGGTCATGTGCGTGGCGCCTTCACCGGCGCGATTCGGGATATAAAAGGGCGTTTCGAAATGGCTGATGGTGGCACTATTTTTTTAGACGAAATCGGAGACATTTCGCCAGTGATGCAGAAAGCTGATGTTGAGTTATAAAATTTAAATTTCCTTTTTTTCAAAACCATGGGAGTGGTACGGCTTGACAGTATGTTTTTAAAATAAAAGTTGCTCTTGTTAAATGTATCTCCAATATTTATCCATCACCAATCTTCGTCATTATGTTTTGGCTGTTTTTTTTTTACCTGCCTAATTGCGCATAACTCGGTACTTTACTGCGGGGTTCGCCTGGAATCAGCCGCAAAATGCCCCGCGTCCGCGCGGGTCATTTTGTAGGCTGGATTCCGTTGTTGGCGTCTCCATCTCGTTTCTTGACTGCCTCAACAGCGCCTTCAGGCAGCCTGCCATACAACTCCTCAATCGCTTTTGGCTGCGAGATCTGGTTCTCTACGATCAGGTTGAGAAGCTCGAACAGAAGCGTGACCGTCTTCGCATCCTCGTGAAGCTGCATCTCTCCGGGGTGGACAGCGTTGTTTCCCGTGACGCGGACGATGTCGAGCGCTTGCTGAATCCTGACGGGGAGACCCTTCTTAACAAGGTTCCCGATGTCGGCATTGATGTTCTTGCCGGACTCGCCGAGATGGGCGCAAAGCTTCTGGATACATAGGCGAAGCAAGGCGGCTGCGCCGCGAGCAGAGATGGTAGCGATGCTTCTAGCTTCCAGATAGTCCTTGGAGATGTCTTCCGGCATGTCAGGATTCGGTAGCGGGGCTGCGGAAATGTCTTGAGGCCAGACCATCAACTGGTTGCCTTCAAGCCACAGCGTAGGTTTGTGACAATGGCTGCACTGGGCACGGAAGACTCCCGACGGCGTCCGGCCAGAAGGGCTGTTCTAGAGGAGTTGAGACCATGAGAAATTCGCATATACATCGCAAAGAGGGCAAGTGAATGCCTTCTGATTGAACTGCGATGCAACGTATTTGTCGTGTGCCATTTGATTAACTCCTTCTCACGCCAACATTTAGTTTCACCTGCTGAAGGGCTTATTTGCACATGACTTATGAACGTTATCAAAACTTTAAAAGAATGCACTGATATTGCAAAATTCACCGAATCGCCCTTCAGTCAGGTGCAAACTTTTGTTAGCCCAACTTACCTGTGTTGCATTGGCTTAAATAAACTTTATCGTTGGCATTATTTTTCAAATATTTTCAGGTCTTTAAAAAAAGTGAAAGCATCGGCTTTTGTCCAAAGACCTACCTTGCCGCTATCTTTAAATGTTTCATCGGTAACGTCGAGATATTTTTTGCCATCATAAAAACATTCGATGTGATTTGACAACATCCTTATTTTTATGGTGTGCCATTCACCAGTAGGAATATCTATATCGGCGCTGGCTAACTGTATGCGATTTCCATCAATTACTTTATATAATCTAAAATTGTTTTCCAAAGGATTGGCGCGGACAAAGTAATAATTATCGGAATCCTGATAACGCCAAACAGGCCCGCCACCCTGATCTTCTTCACCTTTTACGCCCTTAAATTTGACCGTTATTTCTAAATTCTGATAATCAGAACTATCCAGCACAATAACATCGAAATGATAACCAAAGTTTTCCTGCGATACCTGGGCTAAAACTTTCTTGCCGCCATCGTCTCTGATTTCCCATTTTCCCAAATTGCCTTTGCCTGTATAGTAATTGGTCCAACCCACAGGCATTTTTCCGACTTCGTCAGCATCAAACGTGAAAACAGAATCAGTTTTAGTTTGGTTTTCAGGTTGTTCCCGGGTAATGGTCTTACTTTCAGGTTTATTTTGTTTGGATTCATCGCAGCAAGCAAAGACAAATAGTATGGCAAATAATAAAAACAGGTTTAGATTTTTCATTTTCGTTTCTCCTTAAATTAAGTGGTTGTTCAATATTAATTAGTGTGAAAATC
>DSAU01000074.1 GCA_011046315.1 bacterium | reverse complement strand
GTTTGCACTTTGAGTGCTGCAATTTCATCGGCTAATCTAACGCCGGTGTCTACTTCTTCCATCATCACATCCAAAAGGATGAAATCTGGATTTTCTTTCTTAATTAATTGTAAACCGCTTGCACCATCTGCCGCTTCAAAAACCTGATAATTTTCTGCCTCTAAAATTATTTTTGTCTGTTCCCTAAAATCTATATCATCATCAATAATTAGAACTTTCTTGGCCATGGTTACCTCCAGATTATTTGAGTAATGTATCAAATTCTTCACGAAATTTAGTGATCATTGATTGAATCGCCATTGCCGCAGCATCTCCCATCGGGCACAAAGTGGAACCATTTACAGATTGCGTAATTTTCAGCATCGTTTCAATGCTGCCATTTTGGCCTTTGCCATCAAGTAAAGCTGTTAATATTTGCTGAATTTTAGATAGCCCCTCGCGACAGGGAATGCACTGCCCGCACGACTCGTGAACAAAGAAATTAACGGTTGTTAAAGCCACTTCAGGAATGGGCGTATCTTCATCGATGACAATGATGCCACCCGAGCCCAGCATGGTGTTGGCTTTAACGCAGGAATCAAAATCCATATCCAAATTAATTTCATCAGCTTTCAAAATTGGAGAAGATAGTCCGCCCGGGATAACTGCTTTGAGTTTTTTGCCATTTCTAATACCACCGGCAGCCTGCATAATTAGATATTTTAAATTGGTTCCAAACGGATATTCGTAAAGACCAGGTTTATTCACATGTCCAGAAATACCGTATAGTTTGGTTCCTGCACTCTGAAACGATCCCATGCGCTTAAAAGCATCCGCATCATTTTGAAGTATGATTGGGATACAGGCTAAAGTTTCCACGTTGTTGATGATCGTGGGACAGTCATAAAGCCCGACTCCTGCCGGAAACGGCGGCTTGACCCGCGGCTGTCCTCTTTTTCCCTCGATTGATTCTATAAGGGCAGTTTCTTCACCGCAAATATAGGCACCTGCACCTCGCATAACCACAATATCAAAATCAAATCCTTTACCCATAATATTTTTTCCGAGCAGATTCGCACGTCGTGCATTATCAATAGCGCATTCCAATTTCTCTGCTATCCATTTAAATTCACCGCGTATATAGATTACACCCAGCTCACTTTGAATCGCATATCCAGAGATAGTCATGCCTTCGATAAGCAGCAGCGGATCATGCTCCATGATGACCCGATCTTTGAACGTCCCGGGTTCACCTTCGTCGGCATTACAGATCAGATAATGGGGTTTTGTCTTTTCTTTTGGTAAAAACGACCATTTATAGCCAGTCGGAAAACCTGCACCGCCACGCCCACGCAGAAAGGATTTTTTTACTTCTTCGACAATTTCCTGTGGTAGCATAGTCAAAGCTTTTTTAAGACCCTCATAGCCCCCATCTCTGATATAGTTTTCTACCTCCTCCATACCCGAAACATTTTCATGCCGAGTTAAAACTTTTGTTTCTTGTATCATCAACGGTAGCTCCTTCTATTTTAATGTCTTTAAAATCTGGTCAACTTTTTTTTCGTCCAAATTTTCATAATATTTGTCATTAATCATCATCACCGGCGCCATACCGCATGCGCCGAGGCATTCAACCAGCGTTAACGTAAATTTACCGTCCGCGGTGGTTTCGCCAACTTGAATATGTAATTTTTTCGTGAGATAATCAATGATGTGTTTCGCTCCTAACAATGAACAGGAAACGTTTCGACAAATCTGGATATGATATTTGCCCACTGGTTTTAAATTAAACATCGTGTAGAATGTTAACACGCCATAAATTTTGTTTGGCGTGGTCTTTAGCAATTGCGCTAACTGTTTTATCGTCGGCGGCGGAACCCAGCCAAATTGATCCTGAATCAGATGCAATGCAGGAATCAAGGCTGAATTTTTCTCGGGAAATGATGCTGCCATTTCAGTAATCTTCGTTACGACGTCTTCACTTAAATTATATTCAGACTCTTGTGTCAAGTAAGGGGAGGGTGATGCTGACATTTTATGCGACCTCCAATTGTAATGTTTATTTATTCAGGAGTACGGCGAGTTTTCCTGCTCTTGCTTGCTGTACAAAAAAAGCGCACTCCATACTATTTTAAAGCCATTATTTCTACCAGTCCGGCGCTCAAATCATAAAACGCACCGACTATTTTCGTGTTACCTGCTTTAATCGCTTCGGACAAAACCGGTGATGCTTTCAGGCGATTGATTTCTAATGCGACATTCTTTCTGGCTGCCTGATCGATTGATTCTTCGCCATGACCTTTTGCCTGATCGACAGCCGGCTTGATAGTTTCTACCAGCGTGCCAATGGCGCCCTCGACAGACAAATTTTTCCCAACTATTTCAAACGTGGTGGTAACCGCGCCGCACCTGGTATGACCCAAAACTATTATTAAGGGAATGCCGAGTTCTGCAACGCCAAATTCGATGCTTCCCAGAATCGCATCATCAATAACCTGGCCGGCGCTGCGGATCACAAACAGATCACCCAGCCCCTGGTCAAAAATCAATTCCGGCGGCACACGGGAATCGACACAACCCAGGATGATGGCATACGGCTGCTGTCCCTTCGTGATTTCGAGACGGCGACTTTCACCGCGATTGGGACCGATGGTTTTATTCGCAGCAAATCGTTGGTTGCCTTCCAGCAATCGATTCAATGCTTCATCGGCAGAGATTATTGATGGTTCTGGTAGTATCATAAAACTTTGGCTTTCGCTATCAGGCTTAAGATAGAAATTCATTAACAATTGTCAATCATGCCAGAGGCAGATGTGCCTTTGGCACATTGACAATTATCAACGAGAAAAATCATCCACCCCATGGCATGTTTGAATATTCATCCGTCAGCTTATCACGAAACTGCTTGAAGAATAGCTCATGGCTTTTCTCCCAATCGGACAGCATCTGCAACGCGTCTTTTGCCTTTTCATCCGTTACCGCATTCGCCATCCTGCCATAGAACTCGCACAGGTCTTTCTCGATCAGCCAGGCTGTATTGAACACCGTTACATCCGGAATCATCGAACCTTCGATAGATTCCTCCAATAATTCTGATTGGGCCCGTTGATTGAAATAATCGGACTCCTGCATCACGATGTTTTCAACATGCTTTTTATCAATTTCACCGCTGGATTTCAGGTCATTGATAATGTCGCTGATGAATTTTATGTGCTTTTTCTCTTCCTCGATCAGCACTTTGAATGCGCTGACTGCAGCGCCAGTGCCCAACCGATCCAGGGAAGTAGTGAAAAAACTCATACCGGTATTTTCCTGGTTGAGTGCATATTCAAAAATTTTGATCAAATTTTCTTTGCCTGATTGCATTTGAAAATCCTCAATTAGATTTTGGGGAATATAAAATAATTCATCCGTTTAGTTCAAAGCTTTGGCAAAATGAGCTACGGAATTAAACCGGGCATGGACTAGAACATCCATCCCTGGCATTCCAAAACTTGCTATACAGTTCTTTCTTTCGGCTTTTTATAAGTCACTGCCAGCAAAAATCCAATCACTAACAGAACTGCGGCAAATAACAACGCTCCCTGGAAAGTTCCGGTCACCTCTTTGATACGAGCGAAGACCAGCGGCCCAATCACACCGGCAGCGCCCCAGGCTGTCAGCATGGTTCCATAAATTCGACCGATATATTTTGGGCCGAACGTATCTGCAGCAAATGCTGGCATGGTGGCAAATCCTCCGCCATAGCAGGCTAACATGTAACATGCCATAACTGCGAACAGGATATAACTGGCGACTGATGGCAATATGATATAAAGAACTGCCTGCGTGATAAACATGATGGTAAAAACCATTTTTCTGCCAATTCCATCAGAAACCCACGCCCAGAACAACCTTCCCAGGCCATTGAAGATCGAGGCAATCGCCAGAATTGTTCCACCCATTGCGGCTAATTTGACTGCTTCCATATCCACGAATGATTTTTTGAGCACATCTTGTGCCATCGGCGAGAGCTGAGAAATCAGACCAATACCAGCCGAGATATTTAAGAATAACATCAGCCACAAGATGTACCATTGCGGCGTTCTCAAAGCCATCTTAAAGCTGTAGGATTCTTCATCCGAAGAGCCAGCACCGGCTTTTGGTATGAAACCAGCCGGCAGCCATCCCTTTTGTGGATTTGAATAGAATTGAGCTGCGCCAACCACCAGAATCAAAAACACAACTCCCCAGATGAAAAAGGTATTAGCAACGCCAATTGACTCAATATTATACGGAGCAATCATACCCATAAAAAAAGCGCCTGCCCCAAATCCCATTACTGCCAGACCAGTCACCAGACCTCGTTTATCCGGGAACCAGCGAATCAAAGTTGCGATGGGAGTTACATAACCAAAGCCGTTTCCAACACCGGCAATCAAACCATAACCAAACCAGAGCAGATACAGACTGCCGATTGTGTCTGCAAATCCGGCAATCACTGTTCCGACACCAAATAAAATACCACCAAGAGTCGCCACAAATCGAGGACCCTTTTTATCTACCAGTAATCCACCGAAAGCCGCAGCCAGACCGATCACTCCGATACAGATGCTGAACGTCGTCTGGGTGGCGGTTTCGCTCCAACCATGCGACGCCATCAACGCTTTTTTAAAGACAGACCATGCATAGACCGTGCCCAGGCTAAGTTGCATAATAACAGCAGCAATCGCAATTATCCAACGTTTGCTATCCAGGTTCTCATTGCTCATATTTCGTTCCCTTCTCAAGTTTTTTCTTATAAATTTGATTTAATTAATTGACATCTTTATTAAATTTTTTCAATCGCTACCGCGGCGACTTTGTACTCCGGAATTTTTGCAATCGGATCCAGCGCATCGATAGTCAGCAGATTTGCAGCAGAATCCGCATAATGCCAGGGCAAAAAGACCCCGCCTTTGAAAGGTCGATTGGAAATCAACGCTTTAACAGTAAGCTCGCCCCGGCGACTGCGGACTTTGACAAACTCACCGCCTTTGATGTTCAAGCGCGTCGCATCTTTGGGATGAATCTCAATATAATTCTCCGGCGCCTTCTCATTCAGTACCTGTGAATTTCCCGACATACTCGACGTGTGAAACTGATACAGGATTCGTCCGGTGGACAGAATAAAGGGATACTCTTTATCCGGCAACTCCGCTGGCTCCAGATGCTCGCAGACTGAAAATAGCGCCAGTCCCCGGACAAATTTCTCCTTGTGTAGAATCGCCGTTCCGGGATGATCTTCGTTGGGACAGGGCCACTGAACGCCGCCATTTTCCAATCGTTTATAGGTGATTCCCGCATACGAAGGCGTGCACTTCCGAATCTCTTCAAAAATTTGTTCCGGCGTTCCCGGTGACAAATTGGGATAGCCCATGCGTTTTGCCAGCTCATGAGTGATGTCATAATCCTGTCGCACCTCGCCGGGCGGATCAATCGCCTTTCTCACCCGCTGCACCCGACGGCTGGTATTGGAGACTGTGCCATCTTTTTCCGCAAAACTGGGCGCTGGAAATACTACCGTTGCCAATTGCGCCGTTTCGGTCAACATAATATCCTGAACGATAAACAGATCCAAATTTTCGATCGCATGGGTAATATGATTGGAATTGGGATCGGAAAGCACCGGATTTTCGCCCATGATGTAAATCGCTTTCACCTTTCCCTCGTCCGCGGCATTGAACATCTCCACCACGGTCAAGCCGATTTTGTCATCCAGGTTTTCCACGCCCCAGAGTTCCTCGAATTTCTTTCGGACATCGGGGTTGGTCACTGGCTGATACGCTGGAAAAACATTCACCAGTCCACCCATATCGCAGGCGCCCTGCACATTGGATTGTCCCCGCAGCGGATTGATACCAGCGCCGTATTTGCCAATGTTCCCGGTCAGCAATTGCAGGTTTACCAGCGACTTGACATTGTTCGTTCCGGTAATATGCTGGGTGATGCCCATGCAATACAGCAGCGCGGCTTTATCCGCCTTGGCATATTCGATGGCTGCTTTGCGAATCAAATCCGCTGGCACGCCGGTTATTTTTTCAACTTTTTTGAGATCATATTTTAGAACATTTTCTTTGAATGCTTCATAATTTTCGGTGCGATTCTGGATGTACTCTTTATCTTCCAACCCTTCGCTGATAATCACGTTCATCATGCCATTGATCAGCGCAATGTCGGTGCCGTTACGTTGTTGCAGCCAATATGTGGCATCATCGACCAGATCGATCCGACGCGGATCAGCAACGATGAGTTTTGCGCCTTTTGCCAATGCCTGTTTGACATAATAGCCAATGACCGGATGGTTTTCCGTGGTATTCGAGCCGACGATAAAGAACATATCGGAATCTTTAAATTCGCGCATGGAGTTGGTCATTGCGCCAGAGCCCAGTGTCGCAGCCAGACCGGCCACGGTAGCGCTGTGTCAGAGACGGGCGCAGTGATCGACATTGTTGGTTTTGATCACCGCCCTCATAAATTTTTGAAAGATATAGTTTTCTTCGTTGGTGCATTTGGCGGACGTCAAACCAGCGATCGCACCAGAGCCGTACTCATTTTTAATCTCCAACAATTTGCTCGCTGTAAAGTCCAACGCCTCATCCCAGGAAACCTCTTCCAGTTTTCCATTTTTTCGAAGCAGCGGTTTGGTCAGCCGATTGGGCGAGCTCACAAAATCAAGTCCGAATCGTCCTTTGACGCAAAGCGAGCCTTCGTTGTCGGTATCGCCTTCCACACCATAAACCCGAACGATTTCGTTATCCTTTACATGCAATTCCATCTGGCAGCCAACGCCGCAATAGGGACAGGTGGTCTGCACCGTTTTCATTTCATAGCTGCGCCCTTTGCCGATTGCCAGCTTTTCTGTTAATGCGCCGACGGGACAGAGCTGAACGCATTCGCCGCACTGAACGCAGGTCGATTCCCCCATTGGCATGTCATCATCACAGATGACCACCGAATGGTTGCTGCGCCAGCCCATTTCCAGCACCCGATTGAACACCACATTGTTGCAGCCTTTGATGCAGCGGAAACATTGGATACATTTATTGGGATCGTAAACAATGCCCGGACTGGACTCGTCGAGTGGCATTTTTTTATCGTAAATCGGATAAGAAGGAGTTTCAATGCCGAGCATATAGGCAGCATCCTGCAACTCGCAATTCCCGTTTCGCTCACAGGCAATACAATTATGATGTCCATTGCTGAGCAACAGCTCGACTATCATGCGTCGAACTGCAAGGGTTCGCTCGGTTGTTGCATGAACAACCATGTCTTTTTTTGCAAGGACAGAACAGGCTGTCTGTAATCCCGCCATCCCTTCGACTTCAACAACACACACACGGCATAGCGAAGCTTGCCCGGTTTTAACATGATAACAGAGATGCGGAATTTTAATGCCATTTTGCAGCGCGGCGTTTAAAATCGTCGTACCTTGAGGAACAGAGATCTTTTTGTCATCTATCGTCAAGTTTACCAGCGCCTCTTCACTCATTCAAAGTCTCCTTATCGATAATTAAAGTTCGATACGTCTTAAAATTTCTGCGGTGAATCTCATTAATATTTTTTTTCCCCAAAAAAAGAAAGCTTTCGGATCACAGAAACAGAACGCACGCTTAAGATTGATTTGAAATAAATTCCGTGACTGTTCTATCTCCTTGTTAAAGAATTTTTGATTATGATTCCGGAGCATCAGGATTGCATTACTCAAGACTTCTAAACAGGCAGGTAGACATCGAATTGACTACCTTGATTCAACTTGCTTGTTGCTTTGATAAAGCCATTGTGCAATTCAGCAATTCTTTTTGCAACATTCAATCCCAAACCAGTGCCTGGAATTTTCTGAATAACTTGATTCTTTGAACGATAAAATTCATTAAAAATTTTATCCCGTTCATCTTCAACAATGCCATACCCGGTATCGATAAAGGAAATCAACAGATAATTATCTTTAACCCGGGCTTTAATAGTTACTTTTCCCCCATCTTTGTTATACTTAATTGCATTACTCAGCAAATTGGAAAATAAATATGTCAGAGCATTTTTGTCACCTATCACCGCAGGGAGATTTTCTTCAATCTCATGGAGAATTTTTATCTGCTTTTTCTGGGCTTCATTTTCCATAAACGCGGAATTGTCTAATAATAATTTTGAGATATCAACCGGCGCCATCTGCTGAGTTAGCTTGCCCGATTCAATCGATGTCAGACTCAATAAATCTTGGATCAGATTTCTCAATTTTTCTGCTTT
>DSAU01000139.1 GCA_011046315.1 bacterium | reverse complement strand
GTGAATTGCCGGGTTTACGGCATACAGGCTGACTTCCATTCGCAATGGTTTTAATTCGCTGATTTTAAGGGCGACATTTTGATTAATTTTTAAACCATTGGTAAATAGTCGCAGCGCAAACGCGCGTTTTCGGGCGTGGTGTGCAATTTCAAAAAAATCCTCTCGCATCAGGATTTCACCGCCGGTTATTACCAAATAGAGTGTACCCAGCTCAGCCAATTGATCTAAAACTGATTTAAACTGTCGGGTCGACAATTCAGCACCAGCTTGATTTATCGGCGCGTAACAATGACGGCAACGCTGATTGCAGCGATAGGTCAATTCAAGATGGGTGTAAATCGGCGTACAATTTTGAATCGCCTGTTGTATTTTTTGTTGGTAGAGATTAGCCATCAGACTGATCCGGTTGATCGGCGAGTCTCATCAATCCCTGTTCAATCATTGTTACCACAAATTCAACCGAGTCAGATTTGATCCGGTCTGAGGGGCAGTCGAACTCGTTTTCCAATGTTGAGATAATCTCTGATAATTTATGCTGCCCGTCGGCGAGCTCCCAGATTCTGGTAGCGACCGGGTTCAAAGTATGTACCTGACTTTTTTCGGGTAAAACAATGACTGCCTCTGAATCAATGGTTCGAGATGCAGTGTCCGGATTTTTTTGGGGGTAGTGGTTAAAAATTTCCATTAATAATTCTCCAAAATGAATCATCGCGGGTAAAGTGTAGATTATAACAGGGAATTTGTTTAGCGATCATCCGGCAGCGTTCGAAAGCGATCAGATTTCCGCTAAAATTTGCAGAGCTGAGCGGCACGCTCGACATTAGTTCGGCCAGTGATTTTGCCTCTGACATTGGCTGCAAAAAGTTTTTTTTATCCTGGTGCAGGCGATAAAAACCTTGAATTCGTTTATTTGAATTGGCTATTTTCAATTTGCCCAGGTTAATGTTAAATGGCGACGCATAGACTTCACAACCCAGTGGCTTTTCTCGTACTACGACCATGTCATCGCCGAGAATTAGATAGTCGGACGAAAATTCAGTAATGGTTGTCTTTCCCGCGTTTGATGGACCAAAAAACACATAACCGGCGTCATCTCTGATAATGGCTGCGCCATGAAAAAGCAGCGCCCTGTTCTGCAGCGCCATCCAGGAATAGGCGAAGCGCAGGTAGTGCTCCACCCAGGTCTCAGCATTATCATCGGATACAACAACCTTGCCCAGCCTCTGCTGTTTGTCGAGATAACCGGTGTAACCATTGGAGTAAATAAAATTTTTTTCCTTTGAAAACTTTTGACGATTGAAAAACAGCTCGTTCGGATTGTCGCTGCTAAAACTGAGTCCCGCAGAAAGATGGATTTGGATTTGATATTGCGGTTCTTCCGATGAAGCGTGAAACTGCTGATAGCGTGTTTTTATAAAATCAGCAATGGAAGAACTCTCTGTCAATAGCGATATTGAAATTTCAGCAATTGTTATGGTTATTGATTGAATATCTTTGCGGTATCTAAACGCCTCAATAAAAGTTAAATCCCAGCTCATGTCCATCCTGTTGAATTAATTTGTCGGTCAGTGCGTTAGCGCATCAAAATCATTTTTCGACTCAATCGCTTATTATCAAAGGAAAAAATATAGCAATACAAGCCATTGGCGACGGGACGCCCGTTTTGATCCTTTCCATGCCAGTTGACCTGATAAAAGCCGGCAAATTGTCGTTGGGAAATCAATTGGCGAACCAATCTGCCATTAATATCAAATATCTCAATGGTCACATTCCCGGCGTGGGGAATAGAATAGTCGATTCGGGTCTCAGGATTAAATGGGTTGGGATAATTTTGGGCAAGGACACAGTTTTGCGGCGGCTGCAAAATGACTTCCAGCACATCGGAAAATTGATAACAACCGTCGTGGTCGATCTGTTTCAGCCGATAGAAATAGCTGTTCGGTATTAAACCCGAATCAGTAAACTGATAGCTATTCGGGGAGGAAGTCGTTCCGTTGCCTTCGACGAAACCACGTTTTACAAATAGAATTTTATCTTCACTGCGCTGGATTTCAAAGCCGAAGTTATTGCTTTCGCTGATGGTGGTCCAGTTTAATTTAATTGTCTGGCCCGAAGTTTTTGCCGAAAACGCAGCCAGCTCGACCGGGATCACAGCCTCTCCTTGCAGATCAACCTGCTGAGTCTCACTCGAAAAAAAAGTTGCTTCCGGCGTCAACGTTACATCAACGCCCTCAATTTGGGCGATAAAAACGATTTTATCACCGTTGACGCCGCCATCTTTGATGTTGGGTGTACCGGGATCGTCTCCGGATACGGATAGCAAACCATAGATTCCAGAAGTCTTGATGGTGTAGCTCGCAGGGTATGCAACCCCATTAATGGTGGGAATGATCACTGTTCCCACCGGTGCATTTTGATTATTAATTGTTACGGCGCCCCAAAAGTCGGAAGGAAGTAGCGGTTGGGCGATTGATAATGAAACACCAACAAAAAAAAGAGCAGCGCATGTTAACAAAACAATTCGATTCATGATTTAATCCCCATAATGCGGCTTTGGCAGATTCCGAATTTAAAACATGATCCGACCGGAGATGCGGTGGCTGTTTCCCAGATCGTGGCTAACATAGGCGTAGTCAATTTCAAAAAATCCAAAACTAAAACCAGCGCCGGCAGTGAGAAAAGATCGTTCCACACCCACTCGCAGCGCCACGCTATTCATCAGAATGTATTCAGCGCCGAAGAGAAAATCGGAACCGGCAATTTCGCCGATTGCAAAAGCATCTTCCACATTTTTGCCTTCGAATCGAATGTTTTGGCTGGCAGCAACAGTTATTTTACCAGCGAGCAAACGGACAGGATAGCCAATCGCAACTCCCCATTGCAAAGCCGGATAACGGATATCGCGTTTTCCCGTATCCCAAAAAACATAGGTGCCGGTCAGGTCCTGAAGCATTATTCCAAATTTCAAATGTTCAGCGTATTTATACAAGGCGCCAAAATCTAATCCGAACCCCAACGAAGAATGATCACCGATAACCTGATGAATGGTTTTTAAATTGGCGCCAAAATAAAAATCAGCGGTAGATTGCCGGGCAAACGAGAACAAAACCGCATGTTCCGTATCGTTAAAATAGCCTTCGATAATGGGGCGATCGTTCTGGTCCAATTTGGTTGATTTGGGGATGTCTTCGATTCCGATGCGCAGGTAACTCAAACCAAAGGCATTTTGGTTTTTGTCAGGCAATACCAAACTCACAAAATTGGCATGTACCAATCCGGAGAACCGGCTCGAATGCATTAACGAGATTTCACGTTTCGGCAACTGTGCCAATCCGGCCGGGTTCCAGAATACCGCGGAACCGTCGTTGGCGATTGCCACGTAAGCGCCCCCCATGCCCAGCGCTTTAGCGCCGACGCCGATGCTCAGAAATTCAGCGGTGTATTTTTGAGCGACCGCCGGTTTCAACCATAGTACACACAACAGGGAAATATTGAGCAAAATCAGATTGATTTTTTGAGCATGATTGATCATTATTCCAAGACCTGATTTTTGAAGATAACTTGTCTGAGCCATGATCTTTATTTCATTTTAACCAATTTTTCGATAATTTCAGTTCTCTCCGACCCATCCTTTGCCTGGATTTTATAAAAATAAACGCCGTTAGCAATATCATCACCGAATTCATCCTTGCCATCCCAGTAGGTTTCGTTATATCCCACCCGATTCGAAGCGGATTCAATGGTTTTGATCAATCGTCCGGCGACTGTATAAATTTTAATCGAAACTTCAGCCGGTGGTGTGTTATTGAGTACATAATAGGTAAATTTAGTATCATCCGACATCGGATTGGGAAAGTTGACGATTCTTTCCAATTGCAGGCTGGTACTGGTGCGGAATGTTATCTCAGCGACTTTAGATTGGGGCATAGTTCCGATATCAGAGACCTTTAGCTGCAATCGATGCAGCCCCGATGAAACCGTTTCCAGATCATAGCTCAATCGGCTTTTATAATTCGGGTTTTGGATTTCAGGTGAAACAGAGAACGACGCTTGATCAATTTCTTTTGAATCCAAAAATAGCTGATAGCTGGGCGAGGAGAAATGGGTTTCACCATTGGTGATGAGAATTTCGATACGTGAGGCAGCCGGAATCGGATCACCGTCGAGGAATTGTTGCCCGACGACATGCTCGTTGACAAGAAATTGGATTTGCCAGGGATCACCTGTCGGATTGGTATCGGAGAGAGCAAACAAATCCAGCCGATGGTTTTTTCCTTCTTTCCATCTGCCCCTGGTTTCAGAAATCAGAGTATCACCGGTAGTGAGTGTGATTTTAAATCTGACGACATCGCCGTCGCTGCCGCCTTCGATCTGTTCTGTTTTGGGATCATCGCCGCTGACCAGCAACAGGTTGTATTGACCCTGGCGGTTTATATTTATTTCCGGATAATATTTAATCCCGTTGATCCATGCTGAAATTTTTGTTCCAACCGGCGCTGGCGCATTTCGAACAGTCACAAATCCATAAAATCCGGTGGGCAGGGGAACCGTAAGTTTGTAGATGTCTTCATTGTTGATTTGATCCAAAGATGGAGCAACTTTGAAATCAGCCTTTGAAGTTGCTGGGATGGAAAATTGATTAAGCGGAGAATCCGGTTGCGGAGAAATCGATCGTGCCGGAACCCGAGAAATAATGAGCGTGTCAATGGCGTTCATCCGCAGCCAATAGCCTGCGCCGGGTTCCAGGGTTTGCAGCGTCCAAAATGAGGCTGGCAGATTGGCGTCAGCGCCCAACCAGGCGCCGTTTTGGTAATATAAAATTTTGGACCAGTTGTCGGCAATTGAATTTAAGGCGTCACTAATTGGTTGTGATGAAGGCGCCGGATAACCGATCAAGTTCCAACCTGGTTCTAAAATTTGAGCAGATGATTTCTCTGCGCCTTGAATTATTAGTTCGCAGTCATGGGAGCTTTGCAGCCAATAACCCTGCTCCGGTTTCATATTGCTCAATGTCCAGAATGATGAAGGTACCTCTTTGTCTGCGCCGGTCCAGATACCGCGGTTGTATGCCATCAGCTTTTGCCAGTCGCTGCTGATCGATGAAAGCACAGAATCGACTTCAGTGAATTGAGGCTGCATTGGTAGAGAGATGAGATTCCATCCTTGATAAACGGTGAACTTTTTATCCGGCAGATTTAGCTGGAGCGCTGGATCGCCGAGAAAGTTAAAAAATTGGATATGGTCATGATATGAAGCGCCGCCAGCGAAAATGGAAATTTTCGCCTGCGCAACTGCTGATCCCAAAATTTTATCGTTTTCCCGGAACAAGGCTGAATACAACCCTTGCCCCAGATAGCGATCGCCAACCGTGTAGCCAAAACCGCTCGGCGACAAACTTGCAATGGCGCCGCCGTTCGACCTATATAAAAATTCTTCGGAAAGACAATAGGGCACTGTGGCATGATGGAAAAAACCGTTCAGGCAACTCATAGTAACGATGAAGGGCAATAGGTCGTTGTTATTGAGCTGTTTGACATGATCTGATGTAAATATTTTTTCGGCTGCCCAGCTATCTAACGAACCGTGTCCGAGATAGTTGGTTACCAAGCAACCTTTATTGAAATCGTTGATAAAAGCCTGTCTGGTGGCGTAAGCGTTGCCATAATCTCTCAAGTAGAATTTGGAAATACTATAATCCGGGGCAAAATAGTTATGAGCAAAATAATCTGACAAATGTTCAAAATTACCACCTTCATCCGCGTTGTCTGCCACAAATGATATTTTTTTTGTCAAATTTAAAGGCTTCGGATCAATTTCATAACTGATGATTTTATTGATTAATATATCCAATTGGGCTTGGGTGCGAACCGGTAGTCTGCCGATTAACATTTCGGGCAAAACATCATTCCCGCTCAAACAGACAAACCAGTTGTCAGTGGAAGTTTCTGTGTGATAAACATTGCTTTCGAATAAATAGGTGGGAGTCAGGTCCGGGTAATCGGTGCCCAAATAATTTTTATAATCGTAACTCGCGTCGCCAACTAACAGCACATAAGTTGGCGCCGGTTGCCGCCAATGATAAAAGGTATAGCTTAAAAAATCTTTGATCGCTTGCGGAGATTTAATGCCGTGGTTAAATTCATCGTAAATATCTTCCAGATTGACTGTAAGCACTTTCAATCCCTGGTTTTGACGTAAGCTTGCCAACGCTGCCAGATGATTATAAAAAAGTGGATGGCTGATGATGAGATAATCTGCCTGATTGTTTTTTGATAACAGATACGACGGGTTGTCTTTTATAATGGTTTTCGGTTGTCTGGTATGCGTCTCAGACATTGTCAAAAAACGTCGGCCACCCAGGCTGTCCTGCAGCGTGATTCGATAAAATTCTCCGCTTTTTGCAATGTCAAAATTGACCAGCCTATTGACATCCGAGGAATCGGAAATATCGAAGATTAAAATTTCTTGGGTCGAATAATTATGCATTTCATAGTGAAAACTCCCTGGTTCTTGCTTTCCATCAAACATCAGCAAATCATTATTGGCGCGTAAATAGCGCCAATATGAGATTTGAAACCAATTGACCAGGATAATATCGACATTGGCTTCAGTGTCGCCAGGCAAGTTTATGCAAAGACTGTTGTTACCCTCTTGCAGATCACCTTGAAAAAAACTTTGTTGCGAACGCAATTTTGCCTGTCCGTCCCAGTAATCGTTGAGCAAATTTTTTCCGTTCAATTGCGTAACTGCGTGATGATCGGGACTGGCAGGTGTGTGGGTAACGCCGCGTAATTCAATTGATAAATTGCAGGGAAGCGAGGCGATGGTGACCACATCTTTTAGATAAAAATCAACGTCCATTTTTCCGGGAGCGGTAATGGATTTCCAAAACCAATGATCCTCCTGAGCGCCATCAGGGATGCTGGTATAATAAATCAGATTTTCCTCGTAATGTTTTTTGCACAAAAACCTGGTTACAATCGGAGCAGTTTCAGTCAGGCTGGCATCCTTGAAAACCATCCGTTTTCCCAGACTGTCACCTGCTGTCAACCAGTAAATGTTCTCATTGGTGAATGGAGTTTTTTCTGCACAGCCATAAAATTCAATATAATCCTGATCATCAAAAACGCTATCGGACTCACTATACACAAAGATGGGAATTTGCTTTCCTTTATTATATAGTTGCAAATTTTGCGGAACAATCGCACTTAACTGGAATCCGGCATCTTCCAACTGCTGCTTTCCGATTCGGTAAATGCCATCATCATCAATGATGATTTTGTAGCATTCGGCGGCACTAAAATTGTGCGGTTTCGCAAGCAATTTTTCTGATCCATGATCCAGTAATCGTTTTCGCCAATGCTTTGACTGTTCAAAATTTATCAGAGTGGACTGTAATATTTTATCAAATTGTTGCTGTGATGAAGGCAGTATGCTCACCGCTGGAGATTTTTTCAAAGTTTTGTCTTCTTCGAAAAAAATCCGGATTTTGATTTTACTGATCAATCGCGTTTCTTTGGTGATGGGGTTGTATTGTATCGGGTAGAATAAAAGTCTTCCCACTCGCTGGTCCCGGATAATGGCTGTTGAGTCAATTATAAGCGGAGATGGTGGGTAGTATTGATTCAGATTGGCAATAGCGGGATCGCGCTGTTGATCATATATTTTTCGATATTCATTCGGGTCAAACTGAACATTTTTCGAATCAAAATCGAGAAGTAACCGTGGCGTCCAGGCAAGATTAATTGGATTCAACACGGATAGTTCCGTGTTCAATATTTGGAAATTTACTCGCGCCTCAAATGGCATACCAAACAAGATGCCTTTCACCGGCAATTGTGGTTTTCCCGGATCGCAACTTTGTAAAAAGCCTGGAATTTCAATTGTCTGCACAACCGTGTTGTTGTTGATTTTATGATCCAGAATCTCAACAGTCGGGGTAAAGATTTCCACTGTCAAACCCTGTTGATCGCTCGCTATCAGTCGGGTGAATTTATCCCCATAAGCTCCGAAAACATTCGGCTGAGCAACAATCAATAGCACGATAAAAGCTAAACAAATAAAACGAGACCAACCGGTGCGCAATTTTAAAAGTGCCATGGCAGATAAAAAGTATTCCGTTGGGATGAGTTCATTTTCCCGGACATTTGTCCAGGTAGCTTAATCAAGCAATAACAATAAAGACTATACAAAGTTGGAGAAGACCAAATCGAGAAACGCTGCCAAATAGATCACCTTTTACGATAAAACAAAATTTAAAGTAGTGTAAGTGCCAAATAT
>DSAU01000354.1 GCA_011046315.1 bacterium | reverse complement strand
TTGGTCGCCTGACGGCGCTAAAATCTATTATTCCCGTCAATCGAAACCGGATCGCAACGGTTCACACTTTAATGACATCTATCAATTTGATCTGAAATCAAAAAAGGAAAAGCGCCTCACCCATGGCGTCCGATCTCGCTATATCAACCTTTCAGCGGACGGTGAAAACATCGTCTTTGTCAGCGCAGCCGATGGGAAGCACCAATTGTCCGTTCTAAATTTGGCAAGCGGAGATATCTCCGGCTTATTGCAGTTGAACCGCGGCGAGCAGATTTTTCAGCCTTACTGGTCTCCGGATTGCCGACAGATAGTTTTTTGCTTCAGCGAGGGCGAGGGTGGAAAATTGGCGCTAATGTCAATTGAAGATAAAACCCCAACACTGCTGTTGGATGAAAACAGTGACGCCCGCGATCCGGTTTTTTCTCCGGATGGCGAGCAAATTTACTTTAGCTGGGACCGCGGCGGGATTTTCAATATTTACTCCATCAATATCCGTACAAAAGAAATCACTCAATGGACCAACGTGCTGGGCGGTGCATTCATGCCGTCGGTCAGCCCGCAGGGCAAACTGCTGTACAGCGATTTTTCTGCTGATGGTTATCGCATTGCCCTGATGAAATCTCCGTCGCCGATTCGGCAGGAAGATAGCGAATATTTGGCTTTTATGGACAACGCTTTGTTGACGTCGGTAGATAAGCACAACAATCCGGTATCGTATGTCAGTCATATCAACAACCAGTCAATCGATTACGACGATTCCGCAATCCCCGACTATGAACGGCAACCGTATCAATTAACTTATGGCGCGCTCACCTTTTTGCCGCGGATTATGATTGACTACGGCACCACAAAACTTGGAACCTATGTTTATTCCGGCGATGTTTTGGATAAATACAATATTTTCGGTGGATTTTCAATCAACCGGGACTTGGATGTTGACCTGTTTGGGATTATCAATTATCGCAATTTCAGACCCACGGTGTTCCTGGAAGTTTATCACCAAAGCCGTCAACATTCGGACAGCGACGATTGGGCGCTGACGCCCACGGATACAGTGACGACGACCTTCAATTACCGCTATCATTTAACAGAAATAGATATCGGATTGGATTTTAAACTGGATGACCATCAAAATCTGCGCAGCGCTTTCATTTACAGCCATTATCGAGCCCGAGTCCAACCTGAATATACTTACAAGGGGTTTGAGTTTCCGGCGACGAAATATAACTATTTTATTGGCCGCGCCCTGCAATTGCGGTGGAATTTGAATTTCACCGAGCCGAGCATTACATCGGAAATTAATCCTTCCATCGGTAGGACGCTGTCTTTGAGCTATCATCTGGAGTTCAACAAATTTATCGATGATTTTAAATTAACCAAATACGGCACCTGGACCGAGGTTTATAATGATTACCGCTATTCAAAACTGGAGGTGGAGTGGAACGAATTTTTGCCGGTGTGGAGCAGTAAAAATCATGCGGTTCAATTCAATTTAAAAGGCGGCTGGATCGACCGTCCGGTGCACGAATTTTTTAATTTTTTCGGTGGTGGTTTGGTGGGAATGCGCGGCTATCCATTTTACAGCATCGAAGGGCGAAAGCTGCTCATCGCCAGAACAAGCTACCGTTTCCCGGTTTTGAGGCGAATCGACCGACGGTTAATGAATTTCTATTTTGATAAACTTTACGCCGGAGTCTTCTTTGATTACGGTTCCGCGTTCGATGAAGACAAACTCCGATTATCTCAATTCAAAAAGACTGCCGGCGTGGAGTTACGATTTGACATGTTTTCATTTTATAATTTCCCGACACGGATTTTCTTTAACGCCGCCTATGGCTTTGACCGCTTCACCAAAGTCGAGAAATTTAATCGATTAAATTTAACTTACGGAAAAGAGTGGCGCTACTATGTCGGCATTTTATTCGGCTACATTGATTAGCACAAATCGAAACCATGCTAAAGCGCCGCCTGAACCGGAAAATAATAACCAAGGAGTTTTCCAATGAAGCGACATCTTTTGCTCACCATTTTTTTTGTGAGTTTCATTGTCTCAACAATGGCTCATGGCAGGGACCTGTTTGATAATGGCGCTCTGCCCAAAAATTCTCTGTTGACGCCTTCCAAAACGACATTGCTGACGGCAACATATTTTAATCCGATCTCACAAACGGCGCAGGATAGCGTTAAATTGTCCCGAGAGCAGCAACTGTCAAAGCTGCCGGGCTATAAACTTCCCAAAAAGGCGTTATTCTTTTCGGCTGTCATTCCCGGCGCCGGGGAGCTGTTTGTGGGATCATACTGGAAAGCCGCCGCGTTCTTTCTGGCGGAAGTCGGCGCCTGGACCTATTACGGTGTGAATCACAAGAAAGGCAAGGACAAAGAGGATGAATATGAAGTGTTTGCCGACGATTACTGGAATCCGGATAAATGGCTGTCCTGGTACAATGGTTTGGACGACAACACCAAGAACACCTTTACCCATGCTGGACACATGTTGGACCTGCTGAATGAAGGGAAAAGAACCCAACAATATTATGAGATGATCGGCAAGTATTCAGAGTTTGTGGTTGGCTGGGAAGGCGCCCGAACAGACCTGACATTGGATGAATTGCTCGAGTACCGGAAAAATGAAATCCCGATCGCTGATGACTATATGGAAATGCGCGCCGAGAGTAACGATTTACTGAGGCGAGCCCGTACCGGTACCACAATTGCCATGATAAACCATCTGTTGAGCGCCATTGACGCCGCCTGGACCGCCAAAATTCACAACAACCGATTACTCAAAACAGCACTGAAAATGGAGCAAATACATTTTGATAATTACATTCAACCGGTTCTGACCTTGAAAATGGAATGGTAATTTTTATGAAATGGATATTAGTCTCATTTGCAGCGCTGTTGTGGCTGGTCGCCCCTTCAGGACATGCTGGCGATTTTGAATCCGCTTCGCAGTCCTGGACCCAGCCCACGGCGCTGTTTATTTCCAGAAACGAGGTTTTTCCGCCAACATTGATGATGACAACACACCGGATTCCAGATTTTCAGATCAACAACAGAGAATCTGAAAACCACGGCTACAAACATAAAGGAAAAGCCATGTTGCGGTCGTTTTTGATACCCGGGGCTGGCGAGCGTTATGTGGGCAAAAAAAATTTGGGCAAAGCATTTTTAATCACCGAAGTTACGCTCTGGATCGGTTATTTTGCTTTTCGTGAGTATGCCAATTGGGTTCGCCAGGATGCACTGGCTTATGCTGCCACCCACGCTGGCGCTCAAACCAGTGGCAAGCCGTCTCAATTCTTTGTCGATATCGGTAATTTTTCCAATGTCCACGAATACAACGATGCCCAACAACGAATGAGACAGTTTGATAAGCTGTACAAAACTAACGACTATTTCTGGGATTGGGAAAACAACGCCGATCGCCGCAAGTTTAAAAACATGCGGGTTTCCAGCGACCGGGCAAAGCATCGGGCTGTATTCATGCTGGGAGGAATTTTCGCCAATCATATCATCAGCGCCATCGACGCGGTTTGGCAGACTTACCGCTACAATCGAAAAATTGATCGACAAACCAATGCTACTGCTCAACTCAATTTCAAATGTGTTATCCACGCTGATGGCATTGCCCTGAAGGTGGAGAAACTTTTTTAGCTTTTCAGCATCATAAAATGGACTGAAGTGTACAATGCGAGTTTCTTGACAACATTCGCATTTTTTCATCGAGACGATTATTCATTTTTAAAGGGATTTATTTATGGAAGATGTGATCATTATCGGAACCGGACCTGCCGGCTTAACGGCTGCGGTTTATGCGGCGCGAGCTGAATTGAATCCGCTGGTGCTTACCGGTGACACCCCTGGCGGACAGGTCACCATTACCGAAGCGTTGGATAACTTCCCCGGATTTCCTGATGGGATTTCGGGCTATGAATTGTTCCAAAACATGAAAAACCAGGCGGAGCGCTTCGGGGCGAAACTGGTCACCGACACTGCCACCTCAGTTGATTTAAAAACCCGGCCCTTTAAAATTCAAGCCAGAGAAAATCTTTATCAGACTCAATCAATAATTATTTCCACCGGTTCTGATCCGCGAAAGTTAGACGTGCCCGGAGAAAATCAATTCGCGGGAAAAGGCGTTTCCTATTGCGCCACCTGTGACGGCTTTTTCTTTCGCGACAAAAAAGTGGTCGTGGTCGGCGGCGGTGACAGCGCCATTGAAGAGGGGCTGTTCTTGACAAAATTTGCCGCTTCAGTGACGGTTATCCACCGCCGGGACCGCTTGCGCGCCCATGCCCATTTGCAGAATCGGGCTTTTGCAAACAAAAAGATGAAGTTTGTCTGGGATTCAGTAGTCAGCGAAATTCTGGGAGATAAACAGCAGGGTGTGCAGGGAGTACGTTTAAAAAATGTCAACTCAAAAGATATCAGCGAACTGGAAACCGACGGCGTATTCATTTTTATCGGACACATTCCCAATACTCAGATTTTCAAGGGGCAGCTTGATATGGACGAAACCGGCATTATTATCACTGATCGGAGACAGCGAACCAGCGTTCCCGGAGTGTTCGCTGCTGGAGACGTTCAGGACAATCTTTACCGGCAGGCAGTAACATCTGCCGGCGCCGGTGCAGCTGCCGCCATGGAAGCGGAAAAATTCATCGCCGAGCTGGAGGGAACCGCTTATCCCGGGAAGTTGGAATAAAAATACGCATTCTTCTTTCCGCTAACAGTTCAAATGGGAAATTAAAAATTTTTCAGCTACCAAAGTCCCGAACATGTCATCTCAGCAAAACCATCCGTTGCTGCTGGCTTAATTTGCCTGAGGTCATTCGGTACCAGTAAATACCGCTAACGACCGGATTTCCGGCTGCATCCCTGCCGTCCCACCGGAGTTGTCCCCTACCTGCCAGTTGAAACGGAGCGGATAGCTGATTGATCTTCTGTCCTGCGATGTTGAATATTTCTAACACTGGCCTGCCTGGTTCTGCCAGTCGATATTCGATAATTGTGTGAGAATTGAACGGGTTGGGAAAATTCTGCTGCAGAAAAAAATCCTCTGGCGCTGTGCACTGCTCCCTATCTTTTGCAGTCGATAATGAATAGCGAGAAACATTGGAGATACGAACCTCATCGATTTTCCCGTCAAAAGCATAGGGATAATATTCATCGGTCCACAAATTGCCGATGTAAAGATCATCATTGAAAAACGATCCCGGTGTGAGCGAGCTAAACTCGGACTGACCCTCGGCAACCTGTTCACCGTCCACAAAAATCCCCATCAGCCCATTGGAAAACACGGCCGAAACCAATGCCCAGCGATCGACAATATCATAAACGCTATACTGGATCGAGTGAAGTCGATCTTGAAACGCCGCAAAAAAGGTGAGGGTTGTGTTAGGATGAATTGCAAACAGGAACTGTCCTTTGGGATTACCGTCGATGGTGTTCCAGCGGCTGACGATCGCACTGTTATCGTTGGTCGGTGATAAATAAACCCAGGCGTCAATCGTCAATTCGTTTATTTGATGAAACAACGCCGTATTGGACACCACTACCTTCCGCCCTTCCCCATTGAAATCTAAGCAACTACCAAACTTTCCGGAACAATTCCATTGGACACCGTTCTGCAACAATCCATGAAGATTATTGCCGCTGGCGTCAAACGCAGTATCGCCCTGGGTTTCATTGAAATGCCAGAGCCCAATGGTATGAATATCAGCAGAAAACTGTTCCAACGGCTGCGCCGCCAGCCGAAAAAATGAAAAAACAACAACTAAAAAAAGCCCGAATGCCCCTTGAAAATTTCCACGCCACCACATCATCTACCCCACTTGAATTGATTATAAAACACAAAAATTGATTAAAAAAACAACGAACTAATATACAACTAACAAGGGAAAAAATCAATAGAAATTTTGTTCATCTTGTAGTATATCAGCCATTGGAGACATAGACTGATGCCATCGCTTTATTTTTAAAAATATTAAAAATAGATGGCTTGGTTTAAAAATTTTATCAACTGTAAAATAGTCAGCTTATCAAGCGATGGCATCAGTATTTCTCCTGTAAAAGAGATTTTACTCAGTGGTCAATAAAAAGCTTGATTTTTATTGAATTAATCATTAAAATTTAATCTTGATTCCGAAACCATTTTTATTAACCAATTTTTCCCCGAACAAATTGTTCACCAAAAAATAAAGGGGACTTTATGCATCAATTAATTCTGATATTACTGGGAGGCGCAATGTTGATGTCATTTTCATGTGCGCAATCAAAATTCAAAGTTGAACAGGTGAAACAGAAGATAGAAAACATCATCGCTGAAGTTGACAATGTAACCGTGGCAGTGGCGTTTGAAGATTTGAAAACCGGAGATCATTTTTTTATTAATGAGAAGATTCAGATGCACGCAGCCAGCACCATGAAGACTCCGGTGATGATAGAGGTTTTTAAGCAAGCAGAGGAGGGGCGGTTCAATCTGTCCGATTCAGTGGAAATTAAAAATGAGTTTAAAAGCATTGTAGATGGCAGTATCTTTTCGCTCGATTTTGAGGATGACAGCGATGATGTGGTTTACCAGCGCATTGGTCAAAAAATGTCTATCCTTGATCTGGTTACACAGATGATAACGGTAAGCAGCAATTTTGCTACTAATATTTTGATAGAGCTCGTTGGTGCAGAAGATGTGATGAAAACCATGAAGTCGATCGAGGCGGAAAATATTCAGGTATTGCGTGGCGTTGAAGATATGAAGGCTTATAATCAGGGGTTGAATAATACTACCGACGCCTTTGATCTGTACCTTGTCATGAAAGTGATCGCGCAAAGAAAAGTCGTCTCAGAAAAAAGCTGCAATCAAATGATCGCCATTCTGTCGCAGCAACAATTTCGTGAAAAAATACCGCGTTATCTTCCGCCCGCTATTCAGGTGGCAAATAAAACCGGTCGGATCACCGGGATTGATCACGATTCGGCAATTATTTATCTGACGTCCAGCCATGCCTATGTGCTGGTTGTGTTAACACAAGGTTTTGACGATCATCAGGCGGCGCAAGACGTGATTGCAACCATATCCGAAATAATCTATAATGCAATGGCAGATGCTTATCTTTGAAAACAGCGACAGTTTATTTAGGCGATAACGCTTTGAAAAACAATCATGAAAAATATTCCAACGATCTGCAACTGGTTAAGCGAGTCACCTATTGGGGGATGGCAACTAATATTCTGTTGTCATTGTTAAAACTTGGCGGAGGGCTGCTGGTGGGATCAGTTGCATTGATCGCTGATGGCGTTCATTCGTTTTCTGATCTGTTTACCGATGTGGTGGTATTAATTTCAAATCGCGCCGCAAAACGCCCACCTGATTTTAACCATCCTTATGGTCATGGCAAGTTCGAGACAATCGGGTCAATTATCATCGGTATGGTGTTGTTGATAATCGGCGGCGGCGTCGCCTATAATGCGATTTCTTCGTTGATTCAACAACAGGTCAGATTTCCCGGTCCTCTGGTGGTAATCATCGCGGCGACCTCAGTACTGTTGAAAGAGATATTATTTCAGATTACCAGAAAAGCGGCAGTAAAAATTAATAGTAGCTCGCTTTACGCCAATGCCTGGCATCATCGTAGTGACGCGCTGTCGTCGATAGCCGTCCTGATCGGTGGTTGTCTAAATTTGGTTGGTTTCGGCCATGGCGATCAAATTGCCGGGATGGTCGTCGGATTAATGGTGTTTGCCGTGGCAGGAAAGATAATTTTTGAAGCGTTTAAGGAATTGTCAGAACACGCTTTGGATGAAAAGTTGCTTGCCGAAATCAAAGATATTCTTGATTCGCATCAAAAAATCGACACCTGGCATCAGCTTCGCACCAGAAAAATCGGTCCAGAATTTTTTGTGGATATGCACATTCTGGTTGACCCGGAAATGTCGGTTGGTGAAAGCCACCGCTTGACTGTTGATGTTGAACGGAAAATTGCAAACAGCGTCCATTTGCCCATAAATGTTTTGATTCATGTCGAACCGAACCTGGATTATGAATAAATCCGCTGGATTTTTCCAATTTTGATGAAAGTGAAAGCCGATCTAAACTGATTCGATTCTGATTTAATCTTCACTACCGGACACTTTTACCTTCATCGGAGACCTCATAAAATTAATAGCAAAAAACATGTCACCACTACGTGGTTTTACCTGAATTGGACAACGATATTCTATAAACATATCACCGCTACGCGATTTTTCCGCTCATATATGCACTTAAACCCCGAAGGGGTGATATATTTATAGCAAATTGGTTCCTAAAAAGCC
>DSAU01000573.1 GCA_011046315.1 bacterium | reverse complement strand
GGGACTGGTACCGGCGCAATCCGAACGGCATAGTACTCTATTGGCATTGGTCGCAAAATTATGAATGGCGAATGAATATGCCGATTACCGGTTTTAATGAATGTATGATCGTTTATTTATTGGCGATTGCGTCTCCGACTCACCCGGTGCCGGCTTCGTTGTATTATAGCGGATGGGCTGCCTCTTCAAATTATGCAAACGGAAACAGCTATTACGGCTATAAACAATGGGTGGGTAAACCCTACGGCGGTCCCCTCTTTTTTACCCATTATTCATTTTTAGGATTTGACCCGCGCCATAAAGAGGATCAATTCTGTAATTATTTCGAAAACAATCAAAATATTTCATTAATTCACCGCGCTTATTGTATGAACAATCCGAAACAACACGCCGGATATGATTCGTTAGTCTGGGGATTAACCGCCAGTTATAATCCATGGGGATACAGTGCGCATGAACCTTTTACCAACGACAACGGAACCATAACTCCGACGGCGGCAATTAGCGCCATGCCATACACTCCCAATGAATCAATTGCCACCATGAAACATTTTTATTATCAATTCGGAAACCGGTTGTGGGGTGAATTTGGATTTAAAGATGCGTTTAATTTAAACGAAAATTGGTTCGCGGAAATTTATGTTGCCATCGATCAGGGTACCATCGTACCCATGATTGAAAATTATCGCAGCGAATTATGTTGGAATTTGTTCATGCAAAATGCTGAAATTCAAAACATGTTGGATGCTATTGGTTTTACCGGGGTTGAGAACCACTCAAAAATACCTACCAGCCCGGGAAAATTTCAACTAATGCAAAATTATCCCAATCCTTTTAACGCGAAAACTGTTATTAAATTTAACCTGCCTGAAGAGAGTGTTGTAACGATTGAAATTTTCAATTTAAGAGGTGAAAAAGTTGAAGTCCTTTTAAATAATACCAAAAAGTCGGTTGGATTTTACTCGATTAATTTTGATGCAAAGAATTTGCCATCAGGAATGTATTTTTACAGGATCAAGGCGAACAACCTTAGCCAAATGCGAAAAATGTTGCTGCTGAAATAGGTAAAAAGTATCATCATCCATTCTCGACTCTGCCGTTTCGGCCATTGAAATTTTAAATTTGGGATTTATTTGTGATTTGTATTTTTATGATTTTGAATTTTCATCAAAACCATCTTCAGCCATCGCTTCAGAGATCTGGTAGCGCATTTTGGTGTTGGGTAGAAGGGGTTGGATAGTCGGATTGAAGTTCAAACATCTGCTGTTTTGTGCCAGGCAGCAATCAATTAAAGCATTCCACATTGGATTGGCGGGGGCCGCCAAACAAATCAGGTTGTTGAGTAACAGCTTCATAGATAAAAAAACTGACCACAACTCATATTTTCACAATGCATTGATGCCGCAGCGATCGAGCAAGGTACCATCCATCAAATAGAGATTGATCAGGGCGTTCAAATGGCGCACGATGGCGCTGGCTTCATCGATTTGGCTGGCTGTCAAATCGCGCTGCGCTTGTAGTACCAAATAGTTTGTTGATTTACCCACCCGAAATTTCTCAAGCTCTGCCAGCCATTTTTCATTTTGAAGCTGTCGCGTTACCCGGGTCGCCACAATTTGCTGGCGGCTTCGCTTGACCTCGGTAAAAGCCGAGCGAACATCTCGTTCAACCAGCCGTTCCATGTTCTTGACCAACAGTTGCTTTTGCTGTTGCGACAATTGAGCGCGAGCGTACTGAGCGCGCGCTTTGCTGTCCAATACCGGGAATGAAAAACTGAGCCCACCACTGACGCTGTAGAACGGGCTTTTCACATCGGGAACAGCTTCCCTGAATGATTGGGCATAGGTGGTTCTCCCCAGGGTGATAAAAAGATCCAATCGCGGCAGCAAACCATTACGTGTCAATGTAACATCAATCGCACCTTTTTTGATATTGAGCCGCGCCTGGCGCAGGTCAGGTCTGAATTTCAGACCGGCCTGTACGTGATAACCGATATCGTCCAAACTATCTGTAGGTATAATGGGAGCATCTTCGAGCCGTGGATGATTACGCCATGGATCAGGGATGTTGGGATTTAGCAGAAAGATAAACAGCAACCGAGCCTGTTCATAACGACTTTGAGCGTCGATCAGCGCCTCCTGACGCGCTGCGAGTTCAGCATGTACTGCTGCCAGTTCCAGTCTTGCAAGTTTTCCCACCCGCACCCGCTCTTCAGATTCCTGCAATTGCTGTTTTGCCAGCTCAAGCGATTGGCTGTTGATTTTCACTTCCTCACCGGCAAGATAGAGGTTCCAATAGGCGCTTTCCATATCGGCGATGATCTGCTCGGCGACCGCTTTTAATTCTTCGTTTGATATTTCTAAATCGAGGTTCGCTTTGCGTAGGTTTGCCAGATTTACACCAATCCCAAATCCCTGCAATAGCGCCTGGGTAACCGTTATATCAACGTTGCCGGAAAACTGATCGGTGTAGATACTGGAATAGGACCCAAACATCGCGGCGCCAGCAGAAATAACAGTTCCGGTGGGCAATTTTTGAGAAAGTGATAACTCGTATTGCGATCGTTCAGATGTCAGCTCAAAAGGTTCAGGTCGTGAACCTAAAAATCGCTGCATTTTGGTCTCGTCCCGGGTTGTTGTCGCTGACAGGTTGGGATCATAATCGCCGCGATGTTCCAAAACATAAGTTTCAGCGATTTGAGGTTGTAACCGTTGAATGGTTACGGTGGGATTGTTTTCAAGCGCAGTCAGGATCGCTTCGCGAAGAGTAATCGACAAAGTATCTGAAATACCTTGCTTTTCCACCAGGATTTCAGTTTTGTCAACTGCGTTGCATACCGGGGCGGAGAGCAAAAAAAACAACATCTGGCTTAAAAAAAGCACCGATAAAAATATCGAATTCTGCTGGCGATTAAAATTTCCCCTCATGGCTGCTCCGCTTTTTTGATTCGAAGTTTTTGTTCAAAAATGGAATACATGACCGGAATTAATACCAGTGTGATTAGCGAAGAGCTGATCAGTCCGCCAATGACCACCCGCGCCAGCGGCGCCTGAGCTTCGCCGCCTTCACCAATACCAAATGACAGGGGCAACAATCCCAGCACTGTTGTCAGCGTTGTCATTAAAATCGGTCTCAAACGGCGTGATGCAGAAAGGGTGATGCTTTCAAACAACGGTGCTGTCGAATTACGACGAAGCTGGTTGGTATAGTCGACCAGCAAAATGGCATTGTTGACAACGATCCCCGCGAGCATAATACAACCGATGAACGCCTGCATACTAAAAATTGTGCCTGACAGGATCATGGTAAGGACAATTCCTGTCAGCGCCATCGGTATTGAAAACAGCACCACAAAAGGATCACGGAAAGATTCAAACTGGCCTGCCATCACCATATAAACTAAAAAGATCGCCAAAATGAATCCAAATAACAATTCGCGAAAAGCCTTTTGCTGCTCTTCATAATCGCCGCCGAAAAGGATGACAAAATCTCTCGGAACCGGAACCGTATTCAATCGGTCGCGAATATCCTTGATAATCGAGCCCATATCGCGCCCGGTAAAATTAGCGTTGATAGTAATGATACGTTCTTGATCTTTTCTTTCAATGCGCACCGGGCCCTCTGACGGAACCGCTGTCACCACATTGCGCAGGATAATCGGCTCGCCACGGTCATTTATCACAGCCAGGTCAAGCAGGTCTTGCAAATCTTTGCGATCCTTTTCGCTCAATCGGACAAGAATTCGGAATTGTTTTCCACCTTCGCGATAATACGACGCCTGGGTTCCGCCAACTGCGGTCTGCAATGATTCACCAACGCGGGTTACCGACAGTCCCAGTGAGGCGGCTTTTTGCCGGTCGATGCGAATTGTCTGTTCCGGGCTGCCCTCTTCGCGGCTGATTCTGGTATCGGTGATTCCGGGAACGGTTTTTATCAAGCTTTCAACCTGTAGCGCCAACTGATGGGCGGTTTTTAAATCATATCCCCTGATTTCAACATTGACATTGTCGTCCTGTGAGGTTCCCATCCTGAGCAGAAACAATCCCTGACCGGCGCGGGTTCGAATGGTCACTCCCGGCAGCAGCGACAATTTTTTCCGCAGATCATTGGCGATTTGTTCGCTGCTGCGATTTCTGTGTTTCTGATCTACCAGTGTAACCCGCACTTCCGCAGTATGACCGCCGCTTGCGCGCCAGCCTCCACCGGCTACGCGAGTGAGCGTTGACTTCTTCTCCGGCACTTCACTATCAACAATTTGCTCCACTGTTCGCGCCGCCTGATCAATCACCTCCAGTCGCGTTCCGACCCCCATCTCCAAATTCACCCGCACTTCGCCCTCATCGGCAGAAGGCATTAGTTCCACACCAATGAAGCGAACTAAAAACAAAGAAACAATGAAAAGCCCAAACGCAACCGACACGACTGTTTTGCGATGTTTCAGCGCCCACTGAAGGATATGTGAATACTGATCTTCAACGAGTTTAAAACCGCGTTCGCTGATCTCATATATTTTTTGAAACCGGTTTTTTGCATGGGGATTGGCGGTTTTTTCAAGTCTGAGAAAACGGGAAGCAAGCATCGGAATCAATGTCAGGGCAACCACCAGTGCGCAAAGCAGAGCAAAAGAAACAACATAAGCCATTTGCTGAAACATGATCCCGGACATGCCGCGAATAAAGACCACCGGAAAGAACACCACGATCGTCGTCAGCGTGCTGGCGAGAATCGCCGAACCCACTTCCGATGCACCGGTCAGGGCGCTTGGAATTGAACCCACTCCATTTTCCCGATGACGATAAATATTTTCCAATACCACGATGGCGCTATCGACCAGCATGCCGATCCCCAGCGCCAGTCCGCCAAAGGTGATAATGTTGAGCGTAAAACCGCCGAAATACATGAGTCCGAAGGTGGCGATCACTGAAATGGGGATGGCAGTAGCGATAATGATAGTGCTCGATAAATTTCGTAAAAACAGAAATAAAACAATCACCGCCAGAATACCACCCAAAATGGTTGCATTGCCGACGTTATTTATTGCACGCTTAATATAAATCGAGGTATCAATCAATGGCACCAACTCGATTTGTGGGATGTCATTGTTGATTCGTTCAATTTCCTGGGCCACCGCTTCAGCAACAGACACCGTATTTACGCCGGATTGTTTGTTAATCGAAATTCGCAAACCGGCTTTACCATTGATACGAACCGCCTGTCGTATTTCTTCCCAGGAATCTCGAATATCAGCCACATCGCTAACCAGAATCGGCGTCCCCTGCCGAAGAGTGATGACCGTATTTTCAATATCTTCCAGCGAGCTAAACTCTCCTTGAGTGCGAATGAGCACCTCCAAATTGCCCTTTTCAAACAGGCCGGCGGGTAGGTTTCGGTTTTCATTTCTGAGCGCAGCGATTACCGAAGCCGGGGAAAGTCCCAGCGCTTTGAGTTGAGTGGCTTTGAGATCAACGTGAATCTCGCGGCTCAAACCGCCCCTGATATCAACTGCTGCCACACCGGGCACACGCTCCAATCGGTATTTCACCTGATCTTCGACCAGTTGCCTCAACTCCAGCGGGTTGAGATTGCTGGAGATTCCAACGATTGAAATGGGAAACGCCGACAGATCAAACTTACGGATCATCGGGCGCTCGATATCTTCAGGCAGCCGTCCCAATACGCGGTCGATTCGATCACGGATGTCGTTTACCGCCACATCTAAATCAGTGCCCCAGGTAAATGAGACCCGCACCAGACTTCTGCCCTCGGTCGAGGTTGAGTTGATTTCTTCAACCCGCTGAACCGCAGCCAGCGCCTCTTCAATGGGGCGGGTGACCAGGTCTTCCATCTCCTGCGGACCCACATTTCCATAATTGGTAATCACCGAAATCGTGGGATAAGTGATTTCCGGCATCAGGTCGATTGAGAGCCGGGACAATGAGACCAATCCCAAAATGATTATAATAATAAAAATAATGAACGTCAAAATCGGACGATTTACAGGGCCCTGTGCAATACTCATTGCTACTCCTCTCCTGCTGGTGAATCGGCTGGTTGTGTAGTTTCGATTTCCGGCAAAATAACCGGACTGCCTTCCTCGAGCAAATGCTGCCCTAGCGTGACTACCAACCCGCTGAGCTGGGGTGATATAATTTCAACATGCTGTTTGGTGATAATGCCAGTTTTCACCGCTACATAGTGAACAGTTTCCTGGTTTGCATGGACCATAAAAACTGCGCTCTCGTCTCCGGTGGTAATAATCGCCTCTGCCGGAACCAGTAGCGCTGATGGTTTGCTTTCGAGCACAATATTTAAATTGGCGAACATTCCGGGTTTGAGCAGCAATGAATCGTTATCCACTTCGACCTCCATCCTGGCGACTCGAGTGGCTTCCTGTAGCATCGGGGCGATGCGGGAAACCTTGCCGTAAAAACGTTTTGTGGGATAGGCATCCACCGTAACTTCAGCTTTTTGACCAGGTCGGATCCGTCCGTAAATGCGTTCAATGATTGTTGTCTGAATCAACACCCGGTCGATGCCGATGATGGAAGCCACTGGCGTATTGGGCGCCAGCAACGTCCCCTCGTCCACATAACGTTCTCCGATATATCCTGGTTCTGATGCGACCAGAATGGTGTATCCCAAACGAATTCTTGCCGACTGCAGTGATGCCTCGCGATGCTCCACCTGTGCCTGGGCCAATTTTAATCGCGATTGAGCCGCGTTAAAATTAGTCATCGCAGCGTCTAATTCTGCCGGCGAGGAAATGCCTTTTTCATAGAGTGATCGGGCTCGGCTCAATTCCTGTTGTGTCAGTTCAAGCTGGCTTTTCGACTCGTTAAGAGATGCTCTGGCAATTTTAAGATTTGCTTCGGCTTCCAGTACAGCTTGTTGATACTCTGCGTCATCGATTCGACAGATAATTTCTGCCCGGTTTGCCCAATCGCCGATACGTTTAGTAATCTGGACAACCCTGCCCGCGACCTTGGGAGCGACGACGTATTGATATAAAGGATAAACGGTTCCTGTAAAAGAGCTGATTTCAGCGATATTTCCAATCCGGACGCTGTCCACTTTTACGGCGAGCGGGGGTCTGCCACCTCCTCTTGTTTTTTCTGCGCCGCTGCTAAACAAAACAATCAAGCGCCAGACAAGAATGATCAGGAAAATCACAATGATTGAACGAATGATATTTTTTTTCATAAATTCTCTTAATCCGTTTTTTTATGGTTGGGAATAGTACACAGCCAATTAAATGCTACCTAAAATTCTAAAACGAAATTAAAAATCTGTCTAAATTGAATATATATCGGGAGTGAATCGCCTTTATGCGATTCAATGAAATGCATAAAGGCATTTCACTCCAACTCTCCATAAAATCTATAGTTATAATCAAAATACATGTTTTAATTTAGAATTTTAGGTGCTATACTTCGGGGCATATTCCTGATAAATATTAATCCTCAAATTAGATTGCAAATATTCCAAATGGTTTCACTACCAGACGAACCAGCGCCAAAGCTTTCTGTTTTTATATTTTGATGCCTGCTTTATTAATAACCAAACAAATTAGTTGCAGAAAACTTGCGCAAAAATCCGACTATTGAAATTCAACATCCCTTATGATCGGAAGTTCCTGGATCTTAATATTAAATTCTGCTTCGTCAGATTACTACAAATTATTCTATTTCAGGTACCGGGCGACAGGTAAAATAGATGTCCTGGAATGTTTTAATGATGAGATGTTTTGTAACCGATCACAGGGAGATTAAGAATGACAAGATAACAGGATGTTTAAGGATAGACAGGATCAATTAATTCAGATTTTTATCTTATTAACCAAACCATGATCGCGTAAATCATTGTCGATGACCTTATCATTATTGAGTTGAAATCTGTAGCCTGAATTATTCATACGCCACAAAATCGCGAAGACACAAAGGCACACAAAGTAATGAAAATATAAAGCTTGGCAGACAAAGGAGATTAATCGACTCAGAATATTTTTGATGAATGCTTCTTTCACAACTTTGTTCCCGCCGCGGTGGGATTCGTGACTTGGTGCCTTGGTGGCAAGGTTTATGAACTAAACAGGGTAGAAAGTATAGCAAAGGAGTTCGAAGTTCAGCTAGTCAATTATCTAACCGCCACCGTCAAGCTGGTAGGTTTAGTCCTGAATTTCACGCCACATAAAGTGGAAGTGAAAAGAAAGGTGAGCATATTACCGGATAGAGCCTGATCCTGTAAATCTTTATCATCCTGTTATCCTGTCTAAAGTTTGTAGATATAACTTTTGATCCCTGTGATCGGTTACGATGTTTT
>DSAU01000396.1 GCA_011046315.1 bacterium | reverse complement strand
TCCAGTCCCTGCACATCCATCTCCAAAATCAAACTGCCATCGTTCAGTTTGGTAAGTTGCTGGGTTTTGTGCCACTGGCGCTCGCGGATCCAGCGGGCTTGATAGGGGGAGAATTTAAGCTTGATGTGATAGGTTTTATCATCGCGATAGATGCTGAAGCTTTCCTTTAAAAATTCCTCGATATCAAAATTAGTGGGCTTGTAAAAATCGACCTCAGTTGGTGTAATCGACAAAATCCGGTTCAGCGCAAATATGCGCACTTGATTTCTATTATGGCAGTAACCGATCAGGTACCAGGCGCCCTGCTGATTTCGGATGGCGTACGGGTCCACGATCCGCTCATTGGCGTGGTCGGTGTGCTGGCTATGATATTTTATTTTGACCTGTCTTTCCTGGTAAGCAGCGTCTTGAAGAATTTGGAAGTGCTGTTTATTGACCGGACTGGATGGCGGCGACTGAAAGGAAAAAACCGAAGCCATTTCTTCAGAAGCCAGCTTATCCGGGATAAACTGAATGATCTTCTCAATCGCCTGTTTTATCTGTTGGTAATAGGGCGCGTCCTGGTATTGTTTTAATATTTGCTCATTGACAACAAAGGCGAACACATCGGATTGAGTGAGCTGGATCGATGGAAAAAAGTAGTTGGGCTCGGTGTAATAATATCCACGGCGTTTTTTATCGTATTCGATGGGCGCGCCCAAATCGCGCATGTTATCGATGTTGCGCTGAACTGTTTTGCGATCCACCTCGAACTCGTTGGCTACCTGTTGGCAATTGGGAAATTTACCCGCCCGGATTTGACGATCGATGTAAGCCATTCTGACGCTCGAGGGTTGATTAAATTTCATCGGATTCCTCATCACCAAATTATCCTGCCGATAATATACGAAACAGTATGGGACATTTAGCGCCCCATAGCCAAAAATATTTTCTTTAAGCCGAATTTTCGATCATCCCGAATCCCATCGAGTTTTTATTGCCGATACCGCACTCCCAGGCAGTCGCCATCAGCTCAGCGCTGCCGGTCAAAAAAAATGGCGCCTCAAACGCCTTGATGCGCGTTTCCTGTGGCGTGCCTTGCTTGATTTTTATCAATTTCGACAGCCCACGGTCGCCGCCTCTTGCTTGAAAGTAATGATGATCCAGGTTGAACTCAAGGTGGTCGTTTTGGGGGCTGCGCTGATAGATCGTTTCGAATTTTTTGATCAGATTGTTGCGAATGGCTTCGGACAGTCTATTATCAGAGGGCCTGTAATAGTGTTCCATCAGCCGGCCCTGCTTCTCCTGTTTAGTGGAAACCACAATCGGCGATAGACATTTGAATTTGGTGGTCTGATGAAACTCAGGCGGCGCAATGGTTTCAACAGATTCGACAATCAATTTTGCGCCGGCTTTGAGGTTGCCGATTTCAATCTGCTGACTGGAAAAAAGTCCAACCACAAAATTTTGAATAAAGTCCTCCAACATCGGGCTCGATATGAAAAGTTGAATCGGGGAATAGTCAAAAATCGAGATAAAGTCCTCGTCGATCTTTCGCTTCTGAATAAAAAGCTTTGAAAACACGAACAGTTTTCTCGGCTTGCCATCAGGAAAGAGATAGCCGTGGTGGTGCAGCCATCGCGAGTAATCCGGCGAAGCGTTTTGCAACAGCTTGTAAATAGCAGCCGACAACGGGTGCGCATAGTTAATCGGCAATTTGCAACTCTTTGTTTGCGGGCGGAGTGCTAACTTTATTCGCATTCGAATCTCCTTGATTCGCAATCAAAAATAGCTATTAGTAAAACGGTGGGTTTTGTTTATTATAACAAAAACCATCGTCAAATGCAACTAAAAACGAAATAAAAAACAATTTTTTTCAACATGAAATTTTATCTGATGACGGTGTGCTTTAAAACGAACGGCTGACCCGAGCTTACCGATGGTCAAGTGGTACCAATTTTTATCGTGTTGATCAGTCTGCGCCCGGGTGCGACTTTTCCGACAAGTGGTTCAGGAGCATAGTCTTCAGTTTAAAAGCATATACTCGTTAAGATTTATTTTGTAACTTAATAACGTGATGTCATTGCGATCCGCCGAATGGCGGAGAAGCAATCCTTTCAAGATAAAGCGATTGCTTCGTCGCGGAATTTATCCTGAGTTTGCGAAGGGCTCCTCGCAATGACATGAATTTTTTAATTTTTTTATGAGTTCATGGACAGTTTGTAAAGGCATCGCAATCCAACGTTTTAACTATCAACAACTAAACAGCATCAACCAGTAAACGGATACCACTAAACATCTGTTAGCTATTTAGTCATTGAGGTTAGCTTAAAACCCAGCGCGCTAAAGCGCATTGGTAAGTGGTGAGTGGTTATTGGTGACTCGTCCCTTCATCCTCCACACGAAAAAAATTCTTTGCACAAAAGTGCAACAGTTCATTTGTAATACTATAAATTGCTTGTCAGTTAATTTGGGTTTACTTTGAATATTGCAGCCGGTTTCGAATTGGTGTAAAAATCAATTCGCTCTTGAGAAAATAAACGGAAATACCCAGGTTACACTACCTGATGGGATGGGATCAAATTTTAGCCGTTTTACCAACGCCACTAATTCGCTTTCCAATTGTGGCTGGTTAATGGTGCTTTCAATGACGCGGACTTCAGTCACAAAGCCATTGGCGGCAATGGTAAACTCAACCGAAATTTTTCCGCGAAGGTTCGGATTCCTTTTTAAATACTTTTCATATAGATAGGTAATTCGACCTTGCCGTGATAAGACCACGCTGGTAATGGATTGCTCGGTACGATAGCCCAATGCCTCGCGGCTGCCGGACACTGTGCTCGGTTTTACAAAATCCACTTTTGCCTTTTTCTGTAACTGAACCACCGGAACTTCCTCGCCGACATCCGCAAACCAATCATCAATACCGCCAGTGCCACCAGAACCAATGAGCTGGTCCAACGGATCAACATCATTCTTGTTTCCATTCTTGCTGACTTTTAAATTTGTCCCGCCTCCCAGAATGTTTTCTAAATCCGCCACCAGCCCTTTATCCACCAAGGCATCGACAATGGAGCTGGACTTGCTGGTGGCGCCGCTACCCCCGATTAATCCCAACAATCCGGCTGAAGCTGCAGGATTGCCTTGTCGGGTACCGGGTTGGCCTTGTCTGCGAGTACGATCATTTGAAGGTTTTTCGGATGATTCCTCTTTCGATTTTTCAGCAGTTTCAGCTGTTGATGCGCTGGCGCTGAGCGCGGATGATCCGGAATCGAGCAGCTCTTCAGGCGGTTTCGGAATGAACCTTGCCAGGCGCTCCGGCATTCTTGTGATGTCAAGTTTTTTTTCGATATTCACTTCATAATCTTTCAGACCATATAGCAGCAAGACGTTCAAAGAAAAAAGCAACAGAAAAATGAATTTAAACGTCAAGTCCGATGCCAGGGTTTTGAAAGTCGCCCGAGTCCACGAGTAAGCCGATGTGTTGATTCGAACCTGAGGTTTTGGATCGAGATATTGAAACGAAAATTCAATCCGAGTGTCACCGACAGTGACAAATCCCTGTTTGTGCCGATTCAGCATGATGAGGCGCGTATCTCCCTTTTGGGGAAGAACGTCATGTTTTAATAAATCGCCAATATCGAGCGTTGAATTATCGAGTGTAATTTGACCTCTGATAAAAGGCTTTATATTAAGGAGATAATTGCCATTTTTTTGACAAAACAGGGTGTGTCGTTTGGGATACTCGGTGCCGTATAAAATAATATGGTTATCACCGCTCTGCCCAACATTAAATTCATCGCCCTTGCGCAGTAAAAAATTTTTTTTCTGATTGGATCGGATGACGTTTAAAACCAGAAATATTTTTCTTTCAGCCATGTAATTTCAAAATGCCTTGGTTAAGATTCCTGTTGTCGTATGATTTTTTTAATCCGGTTTGGTAACAGCCAGCATAATGTCGTTGTAACCGATTTTGCCGCAAGTAAACATAATTTTTTTAATTACGGCATAGGGCAGTTCTCTGTCACCTTGAATCGATATCTTTCCAGTAAATCCGATGTCCTGATGGATTTTTCCCACCTGTTCACTCAAAGTTCGCTTTCGCACCAGTTCTCTCTGCAGCTCGGGAATCAGGTTGCTCGAGCTGCGAATTACTTCACTTACAGAGGCGACCCGGTGGCCGTCCAACAAAATAACATCAGCAGTCACGGCGACGATCGAAGTGGTTTCCGGCGCTTTCTGAGCGCTGGACTGAGGCAGCCGCAAATCCGGAGCAACCGACATGATGTGCCCTTCTGTCGAATAGCTCTTCAGCAAAAACACCAACAAGATAGTAAACATGTCAATCATTGATGTCAGTTTTAAAGAAAAATGGGTCGACCTTTTTTTTCGCTGCGAGCTAACAACATGAAAGGTGTAATCTTTTCCGTTTGTCATATTCATATTTTATACTCGATAAAAAAATTCGTCAAAATATATCGTTCGTCAGCCGGAAAGCGATACATTAGAAAAGCCGCTTTCCCGGCATTTATCCATGACTTGAATGATAATATCGTATTTTACTTTTACATCGGGAGATATGATGATATCCTCAGCCTGTGGATGTGTTTGCTTAATCTGTTTTAGTTGTTCTACAATTTTAGGATGATCATAATTCTCATTTAAATTAGTAACCGGATCAAATTTAAAACCGGGACTTTTTAGTTGAAAGCCGGTCTCTTTAATTGCTAAAATAACCAGCACCAATTTTTTCGGATCATGTTGAATTTGTTCAGCCCGGTCCTTACCCAGTGATGGCAGCGAGAGCTCGATAACTGCCAACCTGACCCAGGCGGCGGTTAGGAGCAAAAAGGGAATCAGCAACAAAAATATATTCATAACCGGAATAATATTTACATCGCTGTCTTTGATCTCGTGTTCCCTGCCCATTGCTTTTCTTAAATTCATTCTATTTGCCTTTTCTGGTTTTTTCGGCAATTAACTTGCTGTAAATTCGAGCCACATTCTGATTAATTTCATCAATGAGTTCGTTGGTTTTTTCCTGAAGAATGGAATAACCAACAATGCAGGGAATGGCTGAAATTAGTCCAAAGGCAGTGGTGTTCATTGCCTGAGAGATGCCTCCGGATAGCAAAGTCGCTTTCATCGATGCGTCGGCAGTCGCGACGGCTTCAAACGAGGCAATTAATCCGAAAATTGTTCCCAACAAGCCGAGAAGAGTTGATATGTTAGCGATCGTCGACAGGTACTGGGTCCGCTTTTCCAATTTAGGGATTTCTGCCAACGCTGCCAGCTCAAAAGCGTTCTGAATGTCGGCCGCGCTTTTATTGGACTCTTCCAATCCGGCGCGGGTTACTTTGGGCAGCGCTGCATTGGAGATGCTGCAAAATTCGATGGCGCTTTTAATGTTGTTGTGTTGAATGAATTCGATAACGCGATTGACAAATGCGTTTGTATCAATACGGTTCTTTCCCAAAATATAAATTGATCGCTCGAAAATAATCGCCAGCCCGGTAATCAACGCCAATAAAATAACGTACATGAACGGACCTCCGGCTCTGAATGCACCGACAATAAAATCCAAAGTTAAAACCTCCTATACTTAAAACCTTCTCACGAAAAATTAGTTGATATTTATGCAAATCGCAATAGTGAATTTACCATTGAATATAATCTTTAGACGTTCTGCTCTTTAATTTATTTTGCTCTAAAACGCCTTTTTCCACATTTCTGAATATCAGATCAAAAAATTTACGGTCAATTTTTAAGCCGTCAACTTTGGGATCACTGCCGGGAATGATGAACACTGCCTGAGGCTTGGCGAGTTTGCCGTAAATTTCAACACCCCGGGCAAGCTTTTTTACAGCGTCGCTGGAAATTGTGTCCGAACCAGATTGAGTCTGCTGTTGATTCTGCGGCGCTGCGCTAAGATTGGGACCGGATACAATCTTTTCCGTTGAATCAGCAGCGTAGCAGACTCCCGACATGAAAGAAAATACGATAACAGAAATTATCAACATTGGCAGCGACTTTAAAATTTTCATGGTGTATTTTACTCAATTTGATTTGTCTTGACAATTTTAGGTGATGGCTGTTCAGAAAAATTGCTTGAGCTCGAACCCAGCCCCAGCTCAAGCGAAAGCTGGTTGATTCGTTGTTTGCTTTGTTGCACCCATTCGTTTTCAACGTCGCTTTTTTTAGCGTTGGCGACGTTAGCTTTGTAAACATCCAACGCTTTTTGTTTTGCCGAAACAACCTGTTTCTGAATCGCTTCGAGAAACGCTTGTTTTTCCTCTTCGCTATACTGGTCAGGAACCGGCGCACTTTCAATGGCTCCCGCTAAATCCTCAAACGTCATGCCGGTTTTAAACAACGAAGCCGTTGTCCATTCCGCCACTTGATATTTTCCCGCCTCCACATAATCTTTGAGCACCGTCTCCAGCAACGTGGTTTTCTTCTTCAATGATACGTTTACCGGCGATGTTATTTTAATTTGTTGGTACGTTTCAAAATTAATTTCTGCAATCATGAATTGAGCTTTGGCGGCAAAATATTCATCGACATACACGCCGCGCTTACTCAAATTTTTATAGCGATCGACTGTTTGCTGAAATTCTCTCAATGCGCCTGTTTTGTCCTGTTGGTTAAAAGAAATTTCACCAATTTTATAGAGCGCGGTGATCTCCTCGTCCGGATCAACATTGGCGTAGCGGTTGAGATATTCGCGATAGCTTTGTTTGCATTTGTACCACAATTTCAAATGCTCAAAGCAACCGGCTGCGTTTAATAGCGCCCGGGGCGCAAACGGAGATTCGGGGCATTGATTAGCCAATTTCAGGTAGTGATTGGATGCGCGAACCCAGTTCGCTGTTTTTTCATATAACAGACCGGCTTTCATCATCAATTCGTCTTTAAAGCTGACGTTGGGCTGCTCCTCTAACATTCGCTCATAAGCTTTTACAGCGGTTTCAATTTCACCATTTTTTTCAAATTGATTGGCGGCTTGAAAAATAGCTGCCCTGGCAACATCCTCGTCTTCGGTGCTGAACGCGAGTTTCAGAAAATTAACTGCTGCTTTGGTGGACTTGCCGCTATCGCGGAGCTGCTCAGCATGTTTGTACTTGCTGGAAGCCACCATTTTTTTTGTCCGTTGAACATATTTGGCAGAATCGGGAAACGCGTCAGCCAGATTGTTGAACCACTTTTCGGATTCCTCAAAGCTGCCCAGCTTCAGATAACATTGGGCAATCATGCCAAGGGATTGCCCGTAAAACGGTGAGTTTCGATATTGAGGTTGTACTGTCATTTTGTAAACTTTTGCTGCCAAATCCCATCTTTCCAAACCATAAAGCGTCTCCGCAAATTTCATCAAAACTTCGAGTAGATTTTCACTGTCGGGCAGGCGACGAACAAAATCGTTACAGGCTTTAATCAAGTTGAATTGGGCTTCGCAAGCGACTTTGATCGGGATTATGGTTTCACCGCCGCCGACAAAATCCTCGATATAAAAAGTCGTCGAATCCCTCTTGTCCTGACGTTTTAACAACTCATAATATGCCAGAATTCGATTGTAGGCAGAAATTTCTTTAAATTCGTTGTCGTCATAAAAAGTCATAACTTTATAGTACTCTTCAGCCGCTTTTTCGAATTGGTTTATCGCATAATAACACTCTGCCAGATAATAATTCACCTTGGCGGCTTTTTCGCTGTCGCGAAATTTTTTGAGAAAGTCCTGGTGCTTTTCAATGGCAAGTAGATATTCGCTTTTACGATTTTTCTCCTGAGCTTTTGCCTGATGGTGCGTACCCAGAGAAAACAACATTTCTTCTGACAGGTGCACTGCGTTTTGGTGAACATTACCCTCCGGATGCTTTCTCAACCATTCACTATCAGGTCCGTATTTTTGAACCAGCACATCCTTTGCTTTTACCGCCAGATCTTCATCCAGATCTGATTCATAACACCGGATAATTTCTTTTTGAATCATAGGCGCATCCGGGTAAAACGGAAAAAGATCGAGCAGTATTTGATAGGTTTCAATCGCTTGTTTATAAAAATTTCGTTGTTTATAGATCTCACCCATTTTCTTCAGAACATCAATCGCGTAACTTTGGGTTTCGTCTTTGCTCAGCACCTGGCGAGCAATGGTCGCTCCTTCAAGTTCGGTGAGCGAATGAGCGATATAGTCAATCGCTTCATTGCGGACATCCGCCTTTGTCTTGCCGAGCATTTCGGTGTTAAGAGTTTCAAGCAAAGTGATATCACTGATCAGATAAATAAAAGTACTGATCGCATTGGCAAAATCGTTGACATTAAAGTACGACCACCCCAGCTTGTATAG
>DSAU01000227.1 GCA_011046315.1 bacterium | reverse complement strand
TTCATAGCCCTTATCCAAAGGAAAATCTAGTTTCAACTCCTCATTAAGCTCATCAAGGTCAATTTTGGCATCGATTAAATACTGATTCTCGCCAATCTTTTTATAGAGCGGCTTTTCTTTGTCATACTCATCCTGAATTTCACCAACGATTTCTTCGATAATATCTTCCAGGGTAATCAGTCCAGCAGTGCCACCATATTCGTCCACCACGATTGCCATGTGCTGTTTTTCTGTTTGCAACTCATTGAGCAATTCATCAATTCTTTTGCTATCGGGCACGAACATTGCATCCCGCGCTAATTTAATTAAATCGACTTTTTTTTCTTGATTGCTGATAAAAGGAAGTAGTTCTTTTGCGTGGATTATGCCAAGGATATTATCGACTTTTTCGTCATAAAGTGGTATTCGGGTGTGCCCATTTGAATGAATGATATTTACCAACCCCTCTAACGAGGTGTTTTTCTCTACACAAACCATATCAATTCGCGGGACCATAATCTCTTTGACTAAAGTCTGGGAGAAATCAAAAATGGAATGTATCATGTCCCTTTCTTCTTCCTCAAGTGCGCCGCGTTCTTCGCTGAACTCAATTAAAGTTTTGAGCTCCTCTTTGGAAAGAAGATGTTTTTTCACCCGGGTTGCCATCAACCCGGAAAACAATGCCGGAAACTTATCCAATATTATAACGATCGGATAAAGGATAAAACTTACTATTCTCAATGGTATCGAAACCGTCGCTGAAAATTTATATGGATTTTTGATTGCTACAATTTTGGGCATCAGCTCACTAAAAATTAACAGCAGCAGCGTTACCACGACCACTTCTATCATCAGGGCAATCTCGCGCGAAAAGTTCAATTGGTCGCTGATATCCGCGGTCAATAACGCAGCGATGCTTGCCGCTGACACATTAACGACGGTGTTTCCCACCAGAATCGTCACCAATAAATGGCGGGGGCGTCTCAGTAATTTAACAACTCGTTGGGCATTCTTGGTGGCAGTCTCTGCCAACCGATCGATCATTTCTCTGGAAAGAGAAAAGTAAGCAGCCTCGGATCCTGAAAAAAAGCTGGATAAAAAAATTAAAAAAATGAACGATACAAATTTAAAAAACGAATCGCTTTCCAAAAAAGCAAACCTCCCTTAGCTTTAAATTAACGATAAATAATGATCCCCTTTTTCGGTCATGTATTGCCGATCAAGATCGGATTTGTCATCATATTCACATAGATGAAGCAAACCATGGATCACAATCCGGTGCAATTCATTTTCAAAGCTGACACCGTACTCTTCTGCCTGCCGTAAAATTTGTTCAAGGTTTGCATAAACCTCTCCCTCTAAAACACCGGATATTCGATTCTGTTCCAAATTGAAACTGATGACATCAGTTGTCGCGTTTTTATTTAAAAATCGATTGTTTAAATCCCGAATGTATTGATCATTAACTAAAATAATATCAACATCGGTCAGCATAAAATTTTCGTCGTCAAAGATTTTTTCCGCGATTCGAATTATCGGTTTTTCATCGACTTCATATTCGCAAAGCGTGTTGGTTAGCCTAATTTTATGCGCCGACATTTTTTTCTTTCACTTTTTTCTCTTTAACAGGAGTTAATTTCTCTTCCTGGTCAGGGTATTCAACTCTACCGTGAAAAGTTGCCAGCAAATATGTTTCAAAGCTTTCAATGATTTTGGTCAAATCCCGCAGCGTCAACGGACATTCATCCAACTCTGATTCTTTGAACCGATCCTGAACAATAGAAATCACCATTCCCCGGATCCGGCTGGCAGAAGGCTCTCTTAACGCCCGGGATGCCGCTTCGATGGCGTCCGCGAGCATCACAATCCCTGTTTCTTTGGTGCCGGGTTTTGGCCCTGGATAACGAAAATTTGATTCGTTAATTTCGTCTTCGGTTATTTTCTTTTCAAGCGCTTTCTGAAAAAAATATTCCATCTTATTGGTGCCATGATGTTCGGCGATGAAGTCACGAATTTCTCTGGGCAATTTATATTTTTTTGCAAGTTCTAATCCACGACGTACGTGATTAGTCAGGATTAGACAGCTCATTGATGGTGACAATTTTTCGTGAGGATTACGATTTTTTCCCTGATTCTCAATAAAATATTCGGGTTTCTCAATTTTGCCAATATCGTGATAGTAGGCGCCGACTCGGGCTAACAACGAGTTGGCGCCGATTGATTCTGCGGCTGTTTCTGTCAGATTCCCAACCATTAAACTGTGATGATAGGTTCCCGGCGCTCGAAAGGATAGTTTGCGCAAAATTGGGCTGTTCAGGTCTGATAGCTCTAAAAGTCGCATATCAGTCACAATATCAAACATGTTTTCAAATAGCACCTGAAGCCCATAAGCCAACAGCGGTGACACAAACCCATTAATCGCTCCGAACATCCAACTGCGCAACACAAGTTTAAACGGTGTATAATGCAAAACTTCGATAATGGTGATGGAGACGATATAAGAAGCGATCACAATCAGAATGGAATTTACCAGCCAGCTACGCGTTCGAATTCGATAGACAGACATCACTGAGATTGTACCAACAATGAGAGATACCACTGAAATGTTGAAATCATTCCCGCGAAGACAACCAATGATCACCGCCAATACAATCGTTCCGACAAAGCCCACCCTGGTGTCAAAAAATATTGTCAACAACATTGAACCAATGGTGATGGGGATCAAATATGACGATAACTCGAAGTTGCTAATATTAAACGCTAAAAAGCTGACTATAAGAAAAATGATGGCAATTAATGTGATTCGTTTTACATCCTTTAAGATTTTCTCGCGGTTGAACATCAAAAAAACAATAAAAATGCTGAGGATCAAACCGATCAACAACATCTTGCTAACAAATCTCAACACAGATAACGGTAAACTTTTACCCGTCTCTCGTTCAGCCAATTCGACTGCCAGTGAATTCAACTTTGCCAGGTGATCTCTGGTCACGCGTTCATATCGGTCAATAATGCGTTCGTTGGCCAGAACTGTTCCCTTGGCAATGGGCACGTTGTTGCGGGCTTCAATAATTTTGCGGTTAGTTTCGGCTTTGTCGTAAATGATATTGGGCTTTAAAAAAACCTTTAATATTTCATATCCGATTTTGACGCGTAAGTCTTCACTTTCAAAAGCCGTGCGCAATTTTTCTAATTGAGCGACTTCGACTTCTTTCAGATCATATAAGCTATTAATGTCGGTGATAATTTCTTCAACGCCGCTGATAATTAATATTTTATTGTCAACCAGCTTGATGGATTCTTTGGGTCGGTCAAGAATACCAACCGCGCTGATGTCTCTGAATATTCGTTTTAAATTTTTTTCAAATTCTGAGATCGTCTGATTTTTAAACTCCTCAATTAAGCCGACCAAAATCTCATCTGAACTGCTAACATTATAAATCTGTAGCAACCGAGTCAACTCTTTGCTCAGCGCTGTGGTTTGGGGTGAGACTTTTGAAAAGACCGCGAGTGAATCGAAAAAATTTGTGAGCTGATTCGACATCCAGTTTGCGATGCTATCGTTTTTGCTAAACACTTGAAGCACCGCTTCCTCTGCGCGGCGAATGTCGTTTTTATATTCATCATCTGTCTTGTTAATCGCAAATGTAAACGGCGCGATGATCTCCTCACCAACATATACTTCGCCCTCTTTTAAAGAGGTGTATTTATAAGACTTGCCCCTGGGCATCATCAGTGATATTAACAAAACAACGATACCAAAAATAACAGCTTGCCAAAAATATGGGCGAGATACTTTCCCCTTTTTTCCATTGGCGCCGTTCTTGGTTTTAGATTTTTTCTTTTTCTTAAGAAAATTTAAAAAGGTTGCAATTCTCGAGTTCACCTAACTCTCCAAAAAATCAACATTCATTATGGTTTAAATTTCGGGCGATTTGAGCCATTTTCATTTATCTGGAACCGTGCTATTCATCGGCTTGTTATTGGTATATTTTTCATAGGCTTTAATAATCTCTCTGACCAATCGATGACGAACCACATCCTTTTCTGAAAGATAAACAAAATCTATGCCATCAATTTCTCTTAAAATGTGCTGAATTTCCACCAATCCGGATTTTGACTTAACAGGTAAATCGATCTGAGTAATGTCGCCGGTAATGATGGCTTTGGAATTGATGCCCAGACGTGTAAGAAACATTTTCATCTGATTGGTGAACGTATTTTGTGCTTCATCAAGAATGACAAAAGCATTGTTCAGCGTTCTACCGCGCATATAAGCTAACGGTACAATTTCAATAGTACCGTTTTCCATATATTTTTTCAATCGAGTGGGAATCACCATGTCAAACAGCGCATCGTACAATGGTTTTAAGTATGGATCAATTTTTTCCCTCAGATCGCCTGGTAAAAATCCCAGGCTTTCTCCGGCCTCTACCGCGGGCCGCGCCAAAACTAACTTGTTTACCTTTTTGTCTCTTAAATGCGCCAGCGCAATGGCAACCGCAAGATATGTTTTTCCGGTTCCGGCTGGACCGATTGCAAAAACAATGTCATTTTTCTGGGTCGATTTTAAATAACGCTTTTGTCCCTCGGTCCTGGGTTTAATACTCCCATCTTTGGTAAAAACGATTGCCGATGACAAATCCTGGTCACCGTTTTGACGTTGTTGACCAGATTTTAATACTTCGTGGATGGTTTTAATATCGTTTTCAGTAATATCACCATTATTCTCGACTATGACGATCATTTCTGCAATCAGCCGCTCTAACAATCTCAGTTCGGCTTCCTCACCGATAAGGGTCAATTCGTTACCACGAGCAACAATTCTGGTACTAAAATATTTTTCCAGTTGTTTGATGTTTCTGTCGTTAAATCCAAACAGCTTTAACTGATCAATTCCATGTAATGGGATTGTCCTTTTTATGACCTTGTTCATCGCTACTGTAGTTTCTCCTATCTCGACGTTACAGTCGATAAAACAATTTTTAACTCTGCTATTGGCGAAAAGTTCTCCATTTTAATAAACAGAAAAAAGCTCTTAGTTACGATTGAATACAATAACCAAGAGCTTTTTATGACTTAAAAAAATCGAAATCCAGCGGTGCTATAGTCAGCCTATTATCGAGTAATTTTTCCACCTTGATGCTTATTATTCAGGAATAATTAGCACCTGATGCGGATAAATAACATTTTTATCCTCGATTATAGTGCTGTTGGCTTCGAAAATTTTGGTCCACTTTGTAGGGTCGCCAAAAACCTCAGCCTTGCCGGCGATTTTCTGAAGGAAGTCGCCTTTGACTACAAGATATTCATTGTCGCCAGCGGCGCGCTGAATCTTAAAAATTTGTTCCGGATGTATCAGGTTCGGATCTTTAATTTGATCCCGATTATAAGTGTAGATGCGAATCCACTGATACGGGTCAGCGTAGATATCCTCTTTACCAGAAATTTTCCAGAGATGATCTCCTCTGATAACGGTGTATTCATCAAAAACAGCTTTGGGCAGGCTGGCGCGCAATTGAGAAATTTTTCCCTCAATCACTGCGATTTGATCCTGCATTTCAGACAGCCAAGAAATGTTATTTTCTTTCATCTGATTCAACTGTTCTTCCAGTTGATCGATCTCTTTTCTTCTTTGGAACAAATCTTCTGCTGACAGTCCGGCTAAACCATCAACATCGGATTCCAGAGCTTTGAGATTGTTACCAAAATCACTCACACCGGCTTCGTCGGTTTCCAGCAGTCCATAAATTTCCTGCCATTCAGCCACGATATCTTTGTCAGCTTGAGCGATTTGATCTTGAAGACTGGCAATTTCTCCTTCAATTGCAGCAATCTCTGTTTTGGCATCCGCTTCTCGTTTCTGCAAATCAGCCATTTTTGCGTTGTACTGATCCATTGTCCACTCTCGGCAATCCTGAGCGAAAACAGACAATGACAGCAACAAGGTAGTGGCAAGAGCGAAAACGGATGCGATTTTAATAATATTTCTCATTTCAAATTCCTCCGACTAAAATTGTTCTTTAACAGGGTGAGTCATATTACACATCGCCTAATTTGTTTTCGATGTTTTCTTTTTCGCTCTTTACTTTTTCGAGCACGCCTTGTTTGCTATCGAGTTGCTTTTCCAGATCCGCTTTATCCTGCTTTTTCTGTTGTAACATATCTTCTGCAGAATTTGCGGCTTTTAGTTGCTCTTCATACGCCTGGCACTGCTTTTCATTTGGCTTACGAGAACAACCGGTTACTGCGAGAGATAAAATCAGGGCGACAATAAAAGTGATGACAACTATTGTCCTGAAAAATTTGTTCATTAAGCTACACCTCCTTCCATGGTATAATTTTGTTGATTGATTTAATTTGTTCTTTAAAACTCCTAACATGATGTTGTGTTTAATGGCCTTTGACTGACAAAAATGTATGTTTAAAGAATTTAACTTTATAAGTCTTTTAATTATAACAAAAAATTTGGTAATTGTCAAGTAAAAAATTTAAATAGGCGCTTTTTTTAACAATAATATGGCTTAGGCTATCAATTTAATGCCAAGTTCCTTTAATTGAGCCTCGTCAACAGAGGTGGGTGAATTGTCCATTAAGGACAGCGCGCTGGTTGTTTTGGGAAATGCGATCACATTTCTAATAGAGTTTTCGCCCGCCAAAATCATGACCAATCGATCGAACCCAAAGGCAATCCCACCATGCGGCGGCGCACCATACTCCAACCCGTCCAATAAAAAACCAAACTTGTTTTTTGCCTGCTGATCCGAGATGTTTAATAAATGAAAAACCTGGCGTTGCGTTTCACTGTTGTGATTTCGAATACTGCCGCCGGCAATTTCATAACCGTTCAACACCAGATCATAAGCGCGCGCTCTGACCTTTGCGGGGTCGGTTTTAAAATACTTTAAATCCTCTTCGCGAGGGCTGGTAAACGGATGATGCATGGCAATGAAACGCTGTTCCTGCAAATCGAATTCCAGCAGCGGGAAATTGATTACCCACAACGGTTTAAATTGACCTTGGTCGATAAGTTGTTCCTCGCGCCCCAATTTGAGACGCAGTCGCCCTAATAATTGAAGACTCTGTAACCGGTCGCCGGCAATAAATAACAACAAATCTCCGGCTTGAGCATCCATTTTTTCGTTGATTTTCTCCACCATAGTTTCAGTAAAAAACTTGCGTATCGATGCCTCCCAGTCTTCAGCCTTGATCTTAACTGTAACTACTCCTTTGCCGCCTTGTTCAACCGTGAATTGATTAAGCAGTTCAATTTGTTTTCGTGAATAAGCGGCTCCACCCTTTAAATTGATTGCGGCGACGATCCCACCACTTTTAACTGCCGATGAAAAAACTTTAAAATCACTTTCAGCAAATATTTCTCCAACATCTTGAATCTCCATTCCAAACCGCAAATCCGGCTTATCAGTTCCATATTTGGAGATTGCTTCATCATAGGTTAATCGGGGGAACGGCGCTTCCAGCGAAACCTTTTTAATCTTTTCAAATATCTCTTTCATCAGTCCTTCAGAAAAGCGAAAAATATCCTCTTCCCCGACAAAGGACATCTCAATATCAATCTGGGTAAATTCCGGCTGCCGCTCTGCACGCAGATCTTCGTCGCGAAAACATCTCACTATTTGGAAATATCGATCATAACCGGCAATCATCAAAATTTGTTTATACGTCTGCGGCGATTGTGGAAGAGCGTAAAATTTTCCCTTATGGATTCGACTGGGAACCAGATAATCGCGAGCGCCTTCCGGAGTGCTACGTACCAGAAACGGGGTTTCTATTTCTAAAAAGCCCTGGTTGTCAAGATAGCGTCGAGCCGCCTGGGCCGTCTTATGACGGATGAACATATTTGCCTGCAATTCCGGACGTCTTAAATCCAAATATCGATATCGAAAACGAAGTTCTTCGCTGGCGTCCACGTTTTTAACAATGGGAAAAGGCGTGGTTTTGGCGCTATTTAAGATCTGGTGATTTTGTACCACAACTTCAATCGCTCCGGTTGCCATTTCAGGATTCTCCATGCCCGGAGGACGCTGGCGCACCAACCCTTCAATCCGGAGCACATATTCTGGTTTCAACTCTTTTGCTTGTTGATAAACCGATTCATTCTCTGATGGGTCAAATACAACCTGGGTAACCCCATGAATATCGCGCAAATTGATAAAAATTAAACTTCCATGATCTCTTCTTGTATCCACCCAACCACACAGATTAACCCGTTGTTTAGCATGTTCCTTTCTGAGTTCACCGCAGTTGTGGCTTCGCATCTCTAATGCTATTTTTTGCAAAACAGATTCCTTTTGAAATATTAACGGGTGTGTTTAAATCAGGTGTAATTTAATGAATATAATTATGAAAT
>DSAU01000050.1 GCA_011046315.1 bacterium | reverse complement strand
GGTGAGGGATGTGCGGGTGTGCATCGTGTTATTGCTGTTACTGATTCCGGTGGCATCAAAGGCGGAACAGCTAACGGTTGAGCTTGCTGCTGAAAAATATGAAATAATTAACTTGCCAGATGGTAATCAGGAGATCAGGATGGAATCATTTGGCAATCTGTTAACGCCCGGAGAGCCGATGCTCCCGGCAAAAACCTTCCTCATTGCAATCCCCCCGGACGCAGAAATTAAAAGCGTCTCGGTACTGCCCCTGGAAACTGTCTCCCTCTCAGAAAAATTCGATATTGTTCCAGCGCCGCCGACATACCCGATGAATCACGATGAAGCTTTGATCCGTGAGGCTGATGCTCTTTTTCAAAAAAATCGCAGCGCAATTTACAGGAAAAATGACATTTTCCCCGGCCAACCCGGCTGGTTTGACGGCGAGGGAGCGCTCGGCAGGTATCGATTTGTTCGGATAAACTATGTGCCGTTCGCTTACCATCCTTCAACCAAAGTGCTGTCACTTTATCCGAAAGTTAAGATTTTTATTGAATATTCTTTGAAGACTTACCCGGAGATTAAATTAAAACGAACGACAAACTTTACAGAAAAATTGGGCTCCGAGGTACTACACAATTTTAACAAAGCCAAATCCTGGTATATTAATACCGGACAGCCTTCCACTTCTTCCGCAAATTATGATTACGTGATCATTACAACTGATGCCCTGACCAGTGCGGTAAACGATTTTATAGGGTGGAAGCAAAGCATCGGTTTTTCGGTCAATCTGGTTACGGTCTCATGGATTATCAATAATTATAGCGGTTCTGATACGCCACAAAAGATCCGCAATTTTCTGATTGACAAATATGGCGAATGGGGAATCGAATACGTGTTGTTGGTGGGTGATCTCTCAGATATTCCGATGCGCGTCTGCTACCCTAAACCAAATTCCAGTAATGAAGCCACGCCGACTGATTATTATTACGCGGATTTGACGGGAAACTGGAATTCGGACGGAGACAGCCGCTACGGGGAATATGGTCAGGATAATGTGGATTGGGTGCCAGAAGTTATGGTGGGACGCATACCCTGGAGCAGTGCATCAACGGTGTCACGGATTTTGAACAAACTAATCCGTTTTGAAGAAGATCGAGGTTCATGGAAAAATAATGCGCTGCTGCTGGGCGCAATGAGCAATTATGCCAATGAAGATGGTCGGAGATATGCAAAAACCGACGGTGCTACTCTGATGGAACTTCATAAAAGTCTGGTCGCTAATATCGGCGGAAGTTATTCCACAATGTATGAGAAAGCCGGAATCGAACCGAGCGCCTATTCATGCTCCAAACCACTGACGTATGCCAATGTTGTTGACGAGTGGGCTGGTGGAGAATTCGGAATGGTTAACTGGTGGGCGCATGGCAGCAAAACCGCCGCCTATCGGAAATGGTGGGCAGCTGATGACGGAGATGGTGTACCCGAAAACAGCGCCGGAGAGATCAGTTGGGAAACCATGATTTCATCAAATGATTGCAGTTCATTGAACGACAATTATGCCGGAATTATTTTTTCCTGTTCTTGCAACAATGGCTACCCTGAAAGCAGCAACCTGGGCCGGGATATGATTCGTCGCGGCTCTGCCGGGATCATCGCCTCAAGCAGATTGTCATGGTACACCATTGGATGGTCTCACCAGAACCATGGCGGAAACGCCTCGATCGATTATTACTTCTTTTATTATTTAATCAATCGTGATAATCGTGTCGGAGACGCGCTTTTTAATTCCAAGCTATATTATTCAACGCATTTCATGTACAACTCCTGGGGCTGGGTGTGTTGGCAAAATATATTCGACTTTAATTTGTACGGTGACCCGTCGCTGTATCGCCGCGGAATCAGTGCACCGGCGCCACCGACTGTCCATTCAATTTCCGGTAATGTCGTCTATCATCTTTCCCAATCTCCGATTGATAACGCCGATATCCGATTGTCAGGTAGTTCTTCTTCGACCCAGACGACTTCCGGCGGTGGATATTATCAATTTGAATCGTTAACCGCTGGCGCTGATTATTCATTAACTGTAACAAAAAATGATAACGTTTCCAACGATTTCATTATGGGATACGATGCAGCGCTTGCCGCCCGTATTGCCATGGATTTATATCCCAATCCCACGCCGGAACAACGCCTGGCTGCTGATGTTGATAAAAACGGCGCAGTTCAAATGTATGATGCTTCGCTAATTGCACAGTTCGCGGTTGGACTTAGGCCAGCACCGAACTCGTATGTGGGTGACTGGTTTTTTACTCCTCAAAATCGGGATTATTCCTCGCTCGATCAAAATTATGATTCTCAAAATTTTATTGCTATTGTTCGCGGGGATGTTGACGCCAACTGGTCTCCTGCGGGAGCGCTACCCCGCAAAATTGCCGACCATTATCCATATCTGACAGATCAGGATGTAGCTGTTGGAGAACTGATTTCGGTTCCGCTGATTGCAGAAGCTGATGAGGAAATTTATTCTTTTGACGTTAAATTCAGCTATGACAAACATCTGTTAAAATATCAGGGATTGTGCGTTGAGCAGGCGGGTGAAAAATTTCAAATCTTTGAAAATTCATCGATAGCTGGCGTTGTAAAAATAACCGGATTCAGTCCGCAACCGATTTTGTCGGTCGATCCATATTTGATGGTAATGTTTTCGAGCATTGGTCATGAAGGAAGCGTATCCAATATAACAGTTGAAAGCTACCGAATCAACGCCGGTCCTGAAATGAGCGTCAGCGCACAATTCAAAATCAACCAGATTGCCAGCGCTTTATTCCCGGAGAAATTTGAACTAAAACAAAATTATCCCAATCCGTTCAATTCGGAAACGTTGATCAAATATCAGTTACCCGTTGAGGCTCAGGTTAGTTTAACGATTATGAATGTGTTGGGACAGCATGTTATAACCCTGGTTGATGAATTTCGCCCGGTTGGTTTTTATGAAATTGGCTGGGACGGTTCAGATTCAAATGGCAATCCGGCAGGTAGCGGCATTTACCTGTATAAAATCCAGGCAGGAGATAACACCGAATTGAAAAAAATGACATTGCTGCGTTAAAGATATCCCAATGTTTAAATCGTAAACCGTAACCCGATTTTTAAATCGGCTTCCATATATCAAGCAATGGCGTCAGTACTGTAATTAGCCTTCCAAATTGTTTATTCCCGAAAGTTTCCATATATCAAGCAATGGCGTCAGTACCCCACCCAAAACTCAGATCAAAGAATTAGATTGCGATTCTTTCCGCTTTGCCGCTCAGCTGTAATTTATTGTATCGGAATTTTAAAGTTGTCGCAGAAAAAAAAGTACCGAAGCCTTCGCAGATGACAGAGATTTTTATCTGTGAAATCATCTGTAAAATCGGCGATGTCTGTGGTTGCTTTTCATTAATTAATTCGAGAAGCTATGTTCAAAAAAAAGATTTTGAAAAAAGGCTGAAATTTATTATATTCAATCAATGGATTGAATCATTTGAGGAGTACGGTTGTGTATAAAATTTCTGCAACGGTAAGCTTTGCCGCGGCCCATAATCTTCGTGGTTATGAGGGCGCTTGTGAACAACTGCACGGTCATAATTGGTTGGTCAAAGCAACATTGGCGACTGAAAAATTGAATACTGTTGGCATCGCCTATGATTTTAAAAAATTAAAGCAAAAATTAAATGACATCATCGACCGGTTTGATCATCAATTCTTGAACCAGATACCACCATTTGACCAGCAATTAAATCCGACATCAGAAAATCTGGCGCACTATATTTTTACAGAGTTGGCGAAAAAGCTTCCGCCCCATATTCAGGTGTTCTCGATCGAGGTTGGGGAGTCGCATAAATACACTGCAACCTATCAACCATGATGCTAAAAGTTAACGAGATATTTTACAGCATCCAGGGGGAATCCACCTTTGTTGGTTTGCCGTGTGTTTTTGTCCGCCTCACGGGCTGTAATCTGCGCTGCCGCTATTGCGATACAAGCTATGCTTATTTTGAAGGCGAGGAAATGACAATTGCTGAGATTTTGGCCAAGGTTAAGCAATTCCCCTGCAGATTGGTTGAGATTACAGGCGGAGAACCGCTATTGCAGAGCGGGACGATCGAGCTGTGCCAGCAATTGATCGCAACCGGAATGACTGTATTGCTGGAGACCAATGGCAGTTGTGATATACAAGCTTTAACACAACCAATTGTTCGCGTTATCGATGTGAAATGTCCGGGAAGTGGGGAAGAGGGAAGTTTTTTACTGTCCAATTTGGAAGATTTGCGCTCCACCGACAATCTGAAGTTCGTCCTTTCCCACGAGCAAGATTTTCAGTGGGCGCTGAAGTTGGTGAAAACGCAGCAACTCATCGAAAAATGCCCGGTGCTTTTTTCACCGGTTCACGGCAAAATGCGACCAAAGCTGCTGGCTGAATTCATTAAAGAATCTGGGCTGCCAATTCGGATGCAGCTTCAATTGCATAAAATTATCAAGCTTCGATAAATGAAAAACAAGGGAAGCCAATGAAACCAAAAGCAGTAGTTCTGCTTAGCGGCGGCGTTGATTCCACCACGACGCTGGCAATTGCCCGACAGAGCGGATTTGAAACCTACGCCATAAGCTTTCGCTACGGACAACGCCACCAAGCGGAATTGGAAGCAGCGCGCAAAGTGGCGGCATTTTTTAAAGTCAAACAGCATCTCATCCTCGATGTCGACCTTTCCCAAATCAGCGGATCAGCATTGATTCAACAAAGCGGGATTTCTCCGCCCAAAAATCGACCTGAAAATGAAATAGGAAGCGATATACCTTCAACCTATGTCCCGGCACGCAATATAATATTCTTATCAATCGCCCTGGGTTGGGCTGAAGTTCTGGGCGCAAGGGCAATTTTTATCGGCGCGAATGTGGTTGATTATTCCGGCTATCCCGATTGCCGGCCGGAATTTATTGAAGCTTTCCAAACCGCTGCAAATCTGGGAACAAAAGCCGGAGCCCAAGGATTTCGCTTCAAGATTCACGCGCCGCTGAGCAAGATGTCAAAAGCGCAAATTATCAAAAAAGGTGTTGAACTGGGGGTGGATTTTTCAATGACGTTGAGCTGCTACGATCCTTCACCGGACGGAAAGCCGTGTGGAAGCTGTGATAGCTGTATTTTGAGAAAAAAAGGCTTTGCTGAAGCCGGCGTTCAGGATTGGTAGCCCGGGATTGATTTTTTTTTTTTACATATTACGCCACGAAAAATTGTGGTGTTTTTACAAATGTTCAAACGTCGGTATTATAAAAGCACCACAATTCATTCTGGTGAAATGAAACATGATTTAAGATGAGTTTGAACAAACAACGAGGTTATAATCTATGCCGCCACAAAAAGATAACAAATACAAAAATCTGACGATCCTTAAATCCGGCGAAACAAGTTATCCGGAATCGCCGGAGATGGCAAAGCTTGAGACATTTGAAAATCAGTATTCAGACCGGGATTACTGGATCAGTTTCGAATGCCCGGAATTTACCTCCCGCTGTCCCATTACCAATCAGCCGGATTTCGGAAAAATTACCATCCGCTACATTCCTGACAAAAGCTGCATTGAAAGTAAATCGCTAAAACTCTACCTGTTTTCGTTTCGAAATCACAATACATTCCACGAAGAGGTGGTCAACAGAATTTTGGATGATTTAGTGAAAATTTGTCAGCCGAGGAAGGCGGTAGTAGTGGGTGAATTTAATCCCCGCGGTGGCATCAGCATAAAAGTTGACGCAGAATTTTCAACTCCAAAAAAATAGTTTTATCGCCTGACCGTCGTGAATAATGCTTGCGAAACCGATTCAGAATTATTATATTGAAACCGCTAATTCAATGTTCACTGACAAAGAATTTTACAGACAGGAAACGGAAAAATGGCATTCAAAACTGCAGCGCCGGAGGCTGATCTTTTCTCTGAACAAACTGAACTCAAACGTGAACTGGGTCTGGTAGAAGCTCTTTCAATCGTCATTAACCGCATAATCGGATCTGGAATTTTTCGCACTCCAACTCCCATTATGATGCTGGTCGCTTCGATCAGCCTGTTTTATGGCGTCTGGATTGTTGGTGGCATCGCCACTCTGCTGGGTGCTTTTTGTTACGCCGAGCTGGTGGCGATGATGCCCAAATCCGGCGGTCCTTATGCTTATCTCAAAGCGGCTTATGGTCCATTATGGACTTTTCTGCGCGGCTGGGCAATGTTTTTTGTCTCGGAAACCGGCGCCATAGCTGCGGTCGCGCTGGTGTTCGCCGAGTACAGCAATGCGCTGTTTGAAATCTTTTTTGGTTATCACTACTCCCACATGACAGAAATCTTAATTGCGCTGATCGTGATCTGGCTGCTAACTGTTGTCAATTGTTTCGGTGTATTTTTGAGCGGTGTGTTGCAGAATATTTTCAGTTTTCTGAAATTAATCGCAGTCGGCGGTGTCATCTTCGTTTGTTTCATGAAGCTGGGAGAGCTGACCCATTTTTCGACTAATTTTTGGCCTGAGGAATTTACCTGGTCCACCATGCTGGCGTTTGGCGCGGCAATGCGTTATGGTTTTTTTGCCTATAGCGGGTGGGAGGGAGCGACTTATGTCGCTGAAGAAGTGAGAAATCCGCGAAAAAATTTGCCGCTTTCGATCATATTGGGGATTGCCGGCATTATGCTGCTCTATCTGGCTGCGAATTCAGCTTATCTCTATCAACTGCCGATGGAGACAATCCAACAGTCAAGATGGGTGGCAGTTGACGCTGTCACAATGGCGATTGGGACCGGCGGCGGCGTATTGATTTCGCTGGCGGTAATGCTTAACACATTTGGCAATGTCAGCGCCCAGATTCTATGCAAAGCACGCACCTGGTTTGCCATGTCCCGTGATGGGCTGTTCATCGGTCCCTTGTCGAAAATTCATCCAAAATATCGAACTCCCAATACAGCCCTGATTGTTCAAGCTGCCTGGGCAACGATACTGCTGATCTTCGCTGGTTTTGCGGAACATGCTTACGAAACGATTATCGACTTTTTCTCGTTCACATCATCGGTTTTTAATGTCTCCACCTTTGCAGCCATCTGGGTGCTGCGGAAAAAATATCCGGATATCAACCGTCCCTATCGCGTCTGGGGCTATCCGGTCACGCTGATCATTGTGCTCGTCATTCAAATCTGGTTTATGGTGATCACCTTAATCACTACGCTGATACCATCATTAATCGGCATCGTGTTGACATCGACCGGTTTGCTGTACTACTTTCGGGTAGAGGTGAAAGCCTGGTTTTTACGCAATTTCAAATTTTAACGTACAGTCGCCGCGCAATTGTTTATCTAAAAGCCGGCGCCTGATGATAAACAACCGATAACATTTTTCTGAATTTCATTGAACTACAAATGGCAACTGATCAAAAAAATATTTACATTATCTTCTTGCTTGTGGCGGTTGGTGCATGGTGTGGTTTGATCCTGCTGGCGCCGATCCTTGCCAATTATAATTTACCAAAATTTTCAGGGGCAATTTATTTATTTTTTTCAAAAACCTGTCATCAAATGCCGGACCGATCATTTTTATTAATGGGAAAATCGTTGGCGGTCTGCTCGAGATGCACCGCGATATATTTTAGCTTTGGCATCGGGGCGATATTATTTCCCCTGCTATATCGGTTTTCGAAGAAAAGTACAATCTCGGTAAAATGGTTGGGTTGGGCATTGATTCCACTGACAATTGATTTTTTGGTGAATTTTACCGGTCTGGTAGCTAATTCATTTTTCACTAGGACTATTACCGGAGCGCTTGTTGGCGTTACCGCTGGTCTTATCGTTGCTGGAATTATTTTGGGCGACCTTCAAAACAAGTCGCCTTAATTGAATATCAAATGGATAAACGATAACTTCAATGCAAATTCGGCTGTTAAAGCATGATTTAATATATTTTTTTCAATTATCAATTAATTCAAGAGAGGAGAAAGTAAATGACAGCTCAACCGGATAAAATTAGACCGGCGATGTTTGGCGGGTTGACTATCGCGTTGATTTCAACAATTCCAATATTGAATTTTATCAACTGCTTTTGCTGTGCCGGTGTCATTCTGGGGGGATTTGTTTCCGTCTATTTTTTTAATAAGGCGCTCGAAGATGAGAGTATCCGGCTTTCGCTCAATGACGGTTTTTCGCTGGGGGTGATGTCCGGTGCGCTGGGAGCATTGATTAGCATGATTCTGAAAACAGCGATTGGCGCTAATCTTAAACAGCAAATCGAAAAAATTTTACACAGCCCGGCGCAACTCCCTGAAGAACTGGAGGAGATGCTCATTCAGCTTGCAGAAAATATGAGCGATTTTGTCCTGCTCACAATCGATTTAGGGTTATCGTT
>DSAU01000357.1 GCA_011046315.1 bacterium | reverse complement strand
GATTTTTACGACATCCCGCTGGTTTGTAGCGGGACAAGATTCCATTTTTCCTTTATTCCTGATCTGTGGAATGCCTCACTAAATATTCCATCGGATCCAAATTTCCATTATTCCTTTTTATGTACTTTCGGCGGCAATACAACCCTTAACCAACTCTTCACCGCCTTGCGTGATAATCTTTCTAAGTTTGATGAAAAAATTGCTGATATTGAACCCGAGTATGTTTCTTTTAGAGTAGAAGATATCCGTAATTTCAAAACATAGTTGCTCTAAGTCAAGATAAATCGGACAGATTTTAAAATTAATTTGTCCACACTTCTGCTGATATATTATTGATACGTCTTAATGGATCACTCTGAAAAAAGTAATGCTTAATCAATATCTGCTTATTCGAAAGTTCTTTAAAAGCGAGGACATCTTGGGCTAACTCCCATTTAGATTTTGACCAGCTTTCTACTTTTTCCTTCATCTGCTCTTTTTTTGTATACTCATCATTATATTTTCTTCGTTGTTTATCGATGCTGTCATGGATATCATCGGGCGTTACACCACCTAATACTGGACGCGGGATTTCACCATTCAATACATTAACAGTTTCTTTAGCAGCCTTTAACACGATTTCAAGTAACTTTTTCTTTTCATCCGAATTACTAAAATCAACCCCTTTAAATTGAGTCAAATCAAATTCTGCAATGATATTATAAAACACACTTTTGAAGTCTTTATTGCCACATTCAATGGTTCCGTTATACCAGGGTTTGCAAGCCGGGATGCTTTTGCTGATTATTTCGTGTTTCGCTAATAAATCGCCATGCTCAGTACTGACATACTGGCTGCCATTATCTTTCAACAAAAACTTTTTCGGGCCTCGTTGACTGTTGGCTTCTAACGCCATTTCAACCGGCTCACGAACCAAAGCAGCGCTATCATCTCTTTCAGTGACTGCATACCCCAAATATTTTGTATTGAAAACATCAATGACCAGAGCAACAGAAAACGTACATCTGATCACGGTAACTTTAATGAAATCTTCAGCCCAAATTTCTCCAATATTTTCAGGACGCTCATGTTCATAAACAGTGGGCTTAGGCAGCAAATCATGCCGGCATACTTCCTGAAATAGCATTCGCCCCATCGCCTTTTTTAGATGCTGATACCCATGACGTCCAATATAGCCCAGGCGATGATAAATCATATATTGCTGACCCTTTGTTCCGCCAAATTGGGGATACTCTAAAATTACGTTCATCGCGTTGATAGCAATATCTTCAGCAACAAGCTTGATTGCTCGCTTTTTGCGTTCATTTAATCCTTGCAGCCATTCATAAAACACGCTTTTTGAATAGCGGCTGGCTTCTATCAATTCATGGTTCGCTAAATGATGAACCGATGATTGTAATTGACGGTACAATGCTACCGTCTCTGCTTTCTCTTTTTTTTAATATGGCTCTTTTTAGGCGTTTCCTTCTCTCCCTTTAATTCGGCAACCTGCTGATCTGAAAATTTCAAGCGTAACTTTAGAAATTCACTTTGGGCATAATAATATTCTTTATCCTTGGCAAGTTTCTGTTTATCGGCTTCCAATTGCCCTATCTGATGGCGTGCTTCTGATATAGTTTCCACATCGTAGACAGATCTCCGGCCCGGACGCTTCTCGGCAAAATTGTTTAAGATGGTTGCTTCACATTCTTTGACTATCTTATACAGATACGAGCGATCAATTCCCCATTCACGGGCTAACTGGCTCCGATTGTCGCCGCGTACAAACGCCCGATAAATGGCTAATTTGTCCGGCGCAGTTAAACGTTGGGCGGCCTGAGATTGTTGTTCCGACATAAGCCGGTCATTTATGTCTTTCTGATTTGCCTGCAACTCATATAGTTCAATTTGGTTGGCCGGATAGTTCTCCGTTAAATCAAGATAAGCGCTAAAACCGCCACCATCATTATCAAAGCACGAGACCAATGTCTGGGCGTTATTCAAAAAACCTAAATCATAACCATTCAATTGGTTGCCCAAAAGCGCAATGCCTGTTGAACTTAGTCCGTCTAACGTCTTAATGCTTAAATAGTCAATGATACTTTCACAAATATAAATCCGGTTGCCCTGTGGTAACTGAGGCCAATCCATACTGAACACATGCTTTTTGCCTAACACAAATTTTCTGGCGCCGTCTATTTCATGATTATCGAGACAGCGTAACTCCTTATCTTTATCATACACGGCAAATGTGCAGTAAGAAACATTTTTGTGACGATTACACAGCAGGATCTGCTCATCGATTAATTGATCAACCAAGGCAGGCAGTATAGCGCGCGACAACAGATAATCGCGACTGCCATCAATAGCATTGTCTTTTAGCTGATCATAAATATTGTTCACATCATACGATTTGTCCACTGTGGCGGGTGGCAGCGCTTCTAACGGGCTAGTGCTTGCCCTTTGATGTAACAAATGCTGTAAATGCCTGACAGCATCAGATACATCCTTCAAATTCTCTTTCGACAAAACAAAATCGATTATACTACCGCGACAGCCACTTGAAAAATCTTTGAATAACCAATGACCGTCACTTTCCTGTTTTACGAAGAAACTTGGTCGCGATTCTTCACAAAAAGGTGAAAGGCTTGCATACGTGTTGCCACTATGGGTGAACTGTATATGATAATAGCGGCTTAATAGTTCAGCCATGTTAAGACGCTTGAGAGCTTCCATTTCCTGTTTCATTTTTTGATCTCCGAATATGGATAGGTCGTGATGTTTGGCTGCCGTATTATCAGCTCTATACAGCAGCCAACGCCAATTTACTTCAGCAGGACACCATCTAAAAATACTTGCATCGTTTTTTCACTAAAGGTTACACTTAATGTACGATGGCTGTCTTTTAAAATCAAGTATCCTTTTGACAAATCAATATTCGACGATAACAACGCACCCTCCGCTTTAGCGCTCTGGTCTGCAATATCGTGAAAACGATCCGAGGGGCACATGCCATCAATGCCTTGATGCGGACGTCTGTAATTATAGCGATGAATATACGATTCAAGTTCGCTTTGGGCATGTTCATAGCTTTTAAACCGGACTTTGTGCAACAACTCTTTCTGAATCGTTTGTGTCATCCGTTCCACCTTACCCTGACTTTGAGGGCTATGAGGATCACTGACAATATGTTCGATTTTCATGTCAGTGAGATATTTTTGAAACAGAGTCTCCTCAAAACTCCATGAATAAAAGCTGCGACCTTGATCGGTGAGTAATTTCTGTGGTTTGCCATAGCGTTCAATGCTCTGATGCAAGGCATTGATCATGGTCAGGCTTTTCTGATCATGAGCTAACTGGTATCCCACACAAAAACGGCTATGATCATCAACAATTAAAATTAAGTAGCAAACTGGCAGTTTCTCGATGTACACGTATGATATGTCCATCTGGTAAAGCTCTTTGGCAGAAGCCGCTTCAAAACAGCGCGTACCTTTTGGGACAATGACGTCCCGGTCAAAACTTGAATCCAACGTTTTATCCAGACCATGTGCCTTTAATAGCTTACGGATCTGCTTCCGTTGCACCTTGATAAAGTATTGATCCTGAAGATAATCCTCTATTTTGCGATAACCATGATCCGGATTTTCCCGACGATAACTAATTATCGCCGATTGTACGTCTGGTGGCAACGAACTGACAGTGAATGCTTCATTTTTTTCTTCATCTGCATGTGTAGCAGGATTTTTACTTGGGTTATGACTGGTAGAATTAGTGGCGCTTAACGCATTATTCATTTTTTTAGACTCATTGTTATATCGGTAGATATCTCGAACCGGTATCCCAAACTGCTCAGCGCCATCAATATAAGTCATGTTCAGTTCAGTAATTTTCTGAACGATCTCCCCAATCTTTTCACGATCATATTTGTGTGACATAGACAACACCTCCTGGTTAATTTATGAATTGTTCCAGAAAGTGTGGCATAATTTCTTTTAAAATCTGTCCAGTTTAATATAAGCAATGCACCACTTTGTGATGACTATAAATTGGAATCGATAAAAAAAGCACTCATTACCGGTATTACCGGACAGGATGGATCATACTTAACAGAGCTGCTGATTGAAAAAGGCTACGAGGTACACGGAATCATTCGCCGCAGCAGCTCTTTCAATACCGGGCGGATCGATCATATGTACCGCGATCCCCATGTGAATAACCGGAGCATGATTTTGCATCACGGCGACCTGACTGATTCCAGTAATTTAAACCGGTTGATCGAAAAAATTAAACCGGATGAGATTTATAACCTCGGCGCGCAAAGCCACGTCAAAGTCTCTTTTGATGTACCCGAATATACCGCCGAGGTGGATGCCCTGGGGGCGTTGAAGCTAATGGATGCGATTAAAGAGGTCGGCATCAACACAAAATTCTATCAGGCATCCACCAGTGAACTTTACGGCAAGGTGCAACAGGTTCCCCAAACTGAAACAACGCCCTTTTATCCGCGAAGCCCCTATAGTGTGGCAAAACTATACGCCTTTTGGATCGTGAAAAACTACCGCGAGGCTTACAATCTGTTTGCCTGTAACGGCATTTTGTTTAATCACGAATCACCGCGGCGGGGGGAAACGTTTGTGACGCGAAAAATCACCCGGGCAGTGGCGCGGATCAAGGCCGGAATACAGGATAAATTATACCTTGGTAATTTAGATGCCAAAAGGGATTGGGGCTATGCGCCGGAGTATGTGGGGTATGTGGCGAATGCTCCAGCAGCCAGTGGCTGAAGACTTTGTGCTGGCGACCGGAGAAACCCACGCCATGAGAGAGTTTGCTGAACTGGCATTCCGGATTGCCGGTATTGAAATTAAATGGCAGGGACAAGCTAAAAATGAAATCGGTATCGATGCGAAAACCGGAAAACATCTGGTGGAGATCGATCCAAAATACTATCGGCCCACAGAAGTGGATTTATTGATTGGAGATGCAGGGAAAGCGAAACAGAAGCTTGGCTTGCAGCCGAAGACTTCTTTTGAGGAGCTGGTGGAGATTATGGTTAAGGCGGATGTTGAGAAGGTGAGGAAAAGGGGGTTTTGAGAATAGAAGGTTATTGTGGGTATAGGGTATATAGGTATAGGGGTATAAGGAGGGTATAGGGTATAGGGTAAGGCTTTCAGGATTGGAAGATAAAAAATGAATGAAGCTTATGATGAAAAAAGGGATTTTACTACGTTAGAGGCGTGGAAAAAGTGTCGTGAGGTTAAATTATTTTGTTACAGCATTATAATCCCGAGTTTACCGAAGGAAGAAAAATATAATTTAGGGTCGCAGATTAGAAGAGCAGCAATAATCACAACAGCAAATATTGCCGAAGGGTATGGTAGATTTCACTTTCAAGAAGGTATTCAATTTTATAGAATAGCCCGGGCTTCACTCTACGAGCTCAAAGATCATTTTATCAGTTGCCAGGATTTGAATTATATTTCACCTGATATTTTGGCAAGAGGTAAAACATTAATTGAATCAGCCAAAATCACTCTAAATGGCTTTATAAAATTTGTACAATCAAAAACAAAGTAACTTTTTCTACCTATACCTTTATACCCTATACCCTATAACCTATACCTCTATAAAACAATACCCTAATTGGGAACCATAATGCAAAGAACCTCCAAAATTTATATTTCCGGTAACACCGGCCTGGTCGGCTCAGCTATTGTCAGAAAACTAAAAACCGAAGGTTATGAAAACCTCATTTTTACGCCCTGGCCCGAATACGACCTGCGCAATCAGCGGCAAGTGGAAGAATTTTTTGCCAAAGAAAAACCGGAATATGTGTTTTTAGCCGCTGCCAAAGTCGGTGGAATTATGGCGAGCTCAACTTATCCGGCAGAATTCATCTATGACAATCTGATGATCGCCACCAATGTGATCCATGCCAGCTATCAACACGGCGTGAAAAAATTACTCAATCTGGGATCATCCTACATCTATCCCAAACATGCGCCGCAGCCGCTCAAGGAAGAATACCTGCTCACCGGACCGCTGGAGCCGACCAATGAACCTTATGCCATTGCCAAAATCGCGGCGATTAAAATGTGCCATTATTATAACAAACAGTACAATACAAACTTTATCTCGGTGATGCCGACCAATTTATACGGTCCCGGTGACAACTTTGACCTGGAAACATCCCATGTGTTGCCCGCTTTGATCCGGAAATTTCATGAAGCCAAAGTCAACAATCAACCGGAAGTTGTGCTCTGGGGTACCGGCAAACCGCGGCGCGAATTTTTATACGTAGATGATTTAGCTGACGCGCTGCTGTTTTTAATGCGGAAATATGATACAAAGGACATTGGGGAGTTTGTCAATGTCGGCAGCGGTGAAGATATTACGATTAAAGATCTGGCGGAATTGATCAAAGGAATAGTTGGTTATGAGGGGAATATTGTCTGGGATGAAACGAAACCGGATGGGACGCCACAAAAGCTATTAGACACAAGCAGGATAAGAAAGCTTCATTGGCAACCGAAAACGGCATTAAAGCAAGGAATTCAGGAAACATTAAATTGGTACACATTAAAAGTTAAGTAAGATTACTGTTTGAGATCATGACTTAATGGGCTTTTTTATGTCGATTGAGTGCAGTAACAACAGATTAGCGATCACAGATAAATCAGGGAAGACCGACTCAGGTAAAGAACGCGTAAACATAAAGGCAAAATGATCAAGGGAACATCAAGGTCATCGTATCGTAAAATTAGAAAAAAGAATCATTAACAAATAGCGCATTTTTTAGGAAAGCGAATGAAGAAGGTGTTGCTCATGCCTAATGTAACGGTGAAATTGACGTTGGAAGACTTGTCTTCAGCTTTAGAGCAACTTAATGACTCTGAAATAAAAGAGATCTTGGGGAAAATTAGAGATCGGAGAAAAAAAGAAATTTTAGAACAGGGATACCGGCAATTAGCTAAAATTTCCTTTGATGATATTGGAAGCGAAGAGGAGTGGATCAAACTCGAGAACGAGGCAATTGAGAACTTTGAAAGGGACCTTTCTTGAATTTAGCCGATCAGAGAATTCGGAAAGGCGATATTTATTATGCTAACCTCGATCCCACCTACGGCCATGAACAAAAGGGTACGCGACCGGTACTGGTAGTTCAAAACAATGCCGCCAATGAAGCGTTGAGTACAGTATTGGTTGCACCGCTTACGACCAATCTGAAGGCGAGCGGACTGCCTTCAACTGTAACCATAAAAGCCGGGGCAGCAGGCTTGTCAAAGGATTCGGTGGTGTTACTTTTTCAGATTCGCACCTTAGACAGGAGGAGGCTGTGGCGGAAAATAGGGCAAATAGATGCCAGATTAATGGTCAAAGTTAACGCAGCTATCAAACTGAGTTTTGATGTCTGAAGCAGCAAAGAACACGACAATCAAGGTAGATTTTTTGGACAAGCCTCTTTTTTCAAAGTACATGCCTGAAGAAAAAATTGACAATTTAGATTCGTCCTGTATCTATCCCAAACATGCGCCGCAGCCGCTCAAGGAAGAGTATCTGCTCACCGGACCGCTGGAGCCGACCAATGAGCCGTATGCCATTACCAAAATCGCGGCGATTAAACTGTGCAATTATTACAACAAACAGTACAATACAAACTTTATCTCGGTGATGCCCACCAATTTATACGGTCCTGGAGACAATTTTGACCTGGAAACATCCCATGTGATGCCCGCTTTAATCCGGAAATTTCATAAAGCCAAGGTAAACAATCAGCCGCAAGTCGTGCTTTGGGGCACAGGAAAAGCACGGCGAGAATTTTTATACGTGGATGATCTGGCTGACGCGCTGCTGTTTTTAATGCGGAAATATGATGCAAAAGATATTGGAGAGTTTGTCAATGTCGGCAGCGGTGAAGATATTACGATAAAAGATCTGGCGGAATTGATCAAAGGAATAGTTGGTTATGAGGGAAGTATTGTCTGGGATGAATCAAAGCCGGATGGAACGCCGAGGAAGCTGCTGGACGTTCAAAGGTTAAATAATTTAAAGTGGAAGTATTCGATTAATTTGCATGAGGCAATATTAAAGACATACCAGTTCTTTACTGCCGAATTTAAATGAGAAAGAAGTAAATGGCACTCTATTTAGTCACCGGCGGAGCCGGCTTTACCCCGTAGAATAACTAAACACATATTCCACGGGGCAGGTCGGATCGAATATTGTCGAGGAATTGTTGCGGCGGGGAGAGAAAGTCCGGGTTTTAGATAACTTCGCCACCGGTAAGCGGGAGAATATCGCAGAAATAAAAAGAATATTTGAACAAGAGAAAAATTCGGCGGTAGATGACAGACTGGAAGTGCTGGAAGGTGATATTCGGAGCTATCATATCGTTCGGGAAGCGGTTGAAAATGTCGATTTTATTTTGCATCAGGCAGCGCTGCCGTCAGTGCCGCGGTCGGTGAAAGATCCATTAACGACCAATGAGGTCAATGT
>DSAU01000521.1 GCA_011046315.1 bacterium | reverse complement strand
TTACATTTTGTCTATTATTTCTTTCTCAGCCAGGCCCCAAACAGAAATACTTGCATTTGACAATTTCATTGATTATATTGACTCTCAAGACGAAAGCGAACGACAGGCGAACATGAAAATGAATAACAAACCGCAGATCGGCATTACAATTGATCATTTTAAAGGGATTAAACCACCTCAGTTGTTGAAAATTGTCAACCGACTCGGTTTAGAATTTGTCGAGATCACGGAATCGGTATTTGAAGATCTGACCGAAATGAAAAAAAACCTGGGTAATATTCAGACTGGTTTTCACCTGCCAAACTTGCATGACGCTGGTTACGATTTTTCAGACCGAAAACACCAACCGGATATCCGCCGATTGATTGGTTTGATCAATACACATCACCAACAATTGAACATCAATTATTGTCTCAGTCACCCACCTGAAGGCAAACACAACAAATCTGATTTCGAAAGCGCTTCCCATTATCTGTTAGAAAATTTGCAGCAACTCAAGCCGCCGGTCTTAATCGAAAATGTTCAAAACATCTCTGAATCACAATTCAGACAATTTTATTCGTTGGCGCGAGAGAAAATGGGAGAGCATCTGTTGGGACAGTGCTTTGATGCTGCGCACTATCTTCTCTCCGGAAATGATCCGTTAGAGTTCGTTAACCGGGCAGACGGAGAGGTAAAATGCTTTCATCTTTCGGATTGCAAAGCAAACCTCGATGCGCATCTGCCATTCGGTCGCGGCGGAGAGTTGCCGATTGAAGAAATTCTCAGTGCCATAAAACAGACTGGCTTTCAGGGCTATATTAATTTGGAATTGCTCCCTCGCTCAATGCAGGATGTCAAACCACTTATTGATAGTTACCTGCAAGTGGTTCGTACTTTCAATTGTGTTAAATTTATCACCACAAAATTTCGCCTCATTTTTTACTCATCCCTGATCAAAAAATACATTAAAGGAGCGTTTTTAAATTAACGCTCGATTAATTTCATCGAAAAAATTTCAATCCACCACACCCGATGATTTTAGCGGCTAAATTTTGCGGATACCTTCGATCTGCAAATTTTTTTTTAATATTTCGAGATCGAGTTGCCTGAAAAGCTGATTGCGGATCTGGCTGACTTCATTTTTCCCGTCAGCGACGATGATCAGTATAAAAGCCTGTTTTTCAAGGTACACATTTATTTTCCCGGGTAAAACAATATTTTCATCCAGAATCAGCGGCATTTTTAAAAGATAATCAATGCCGGTTTCTGAGTATTCGCCTGGAGGATAGCTGGAAACCCCAGTCCAAACAGGGTAATTACGTCGGTCGTTACGGACTAAATGATTTTTCCGGGCATAGTACAAAATTTTTTCAGTGGTCGACCAGTTGATGATATAATCATTTACTTTGTCGCTACCGCTCAAAATCGGTGTGAAAGCCAGATGATTGGGGTGTTGCGTGTTAATCCGAATAATCATCGCCGGTAGCGAATCAATAATTGAGACATGTTCGGTTAGCTGCGGTGTTGGATAACTGCGTATCAAACTGTCATTGCATAACTTCACTTCCGCTAATGAACGGTTTAAGACAGTCTCGCCGATCTCCAGAAAGTAGTCCTCCATAAACTTGTGAGTAAGAAAACTTAATCCATGATAAATCGATGTATTGGGCAAGCCGGTTTCCCCATAGTAGAAAAGCCCCACTGAATTGGTAAACATGAAGCTTTGACTTTCCTGGGGTGAGATTATAATTACGTTCGAGTTTTGTTTGGATTGGGCAAATAGCGAAAAAGATAATTGCACTAAAGAAAAACAAATGAAACATATCATTGCGTTGCGGTTCACTGATGTCTTCTCCTTGGAGTAAAATATTAACAGGTGTAAAATAAGAGTTATTCTGAATTTTCTATTCGATAAATATAAGGGGTCTCCGATTCCAGGCGGAGCACTATTTTGAGGTCTGGCGATATTTTATATGCGAACAATTCATCGTTCATCTGATTTTCGAGTTTAATTGTCTGGTTTTGTGAATGTTGCGCCAGCCGATCCGGTAGCAGCAGGATACAATTTTCGATGGCGGCGCCGAAGTTTAAAATAATCAAAAAACTCGCCGTGCTATCGCTGCGAAGATAGGCATAGACCTGATCCTCCTGATCGGTGACTACCTTTGTAATTTCGCCTGTTCTCAATACCGGCTTATGACGACGCAACAGAATCAAACGTTTGTAAAAGTCATAGAGTTCCCTGTCCGGCGGTGCGTCCCATTTCATCATTGGAGTTCTTTCCTGCAAACCGATTTCCTGTCCATAGTAAATCAGCGGTGTACCTGACACCGTAAGCAAAAGCGTGGCGGCAAGTTTTGTTTTGTGTCTGCCGTATCGGCTGATGAAACGTTCCATATCATGATTTTCAAGATAGCGAAAATTTTGCGCCTGCATCGGATAATTTTTTTTAGTTTTCATCAAACCATAGTGAATAGCCGACAGCGGTTTTTTACCGTCCAATGCATCCAGTAAATTACCGTAGAAATCGGTATCGTATGACATATCAAATTGATCTTTGTGATAATCCACCGATCTCGGCAAAACCTCATTTAGCAGCAAAAAATCTTGTCGGATGCTTTTTAATGTTCGGCGGAAAATTTTCCAAAAATCATGCGGAACACCCCATGCCACGTCACAGCGATATCCATCCACGCCCAGATTTGCCCAGAATTTTGCCGACTCTAAAATAAAGTGTCGAACATTGGGATTGTCATAGTTGAAGTTGGGCAGCGTATCCCAATCATTGTAAAACTCATAAACATAAAAACCTGCCGGCGCCTGGCTGTCTCGCCAGAGATACCAGTTGCGAAATATAGAATTGGGATTTTTATATGCCGCTTTAAAATATGGATGTTGGTCTGATGAATGGTTAGCGACAAAGTCGAGAATAACTTTGATGCCTGCCGCGTGAGCAGCGGAGATCAGATCGCGGAAATCTTCCAGTGAACCATAATCAGACGCGATGTTAAAAAAATTGCTGGGACCATAACCATGTACAGTAGGGCTCTCAAAGATCGGCATTAACCAGATACAGCTAATCCCCAGCGATTTTAAATAAGGAATTTTTTGAATCACTGCTTTCAGATTTCCATCGGGATGAAACTTGCGTAAAAATATTTCATAAACCACAGCGTCGCGCGACCAATCCGGCGTTTCGCTGAAGTTTTGAATTTTTATTCGATTTTGCCTAACATTTAGAGCCAGGTTTTCCTGCGCAGTATTTCCGTATTTATCTCGAATCACCAGATAAAAATAGTACATACCGTCGACTCGAGGTTGAGGAATCGAGAACCGCTGGCGATTCGATAGCTCAAAGCGTTGCGGATTATTGATGTCCTGGTACCAGAGGAATTCCAATGAGTCACCCATCTGACTGTAACTGTTTGAGGCATCAAAAATAATTTTCCCAGGTCCCAAAAACGCGTCAAGTCGGATAATCGGCGCGAGATTGAGCTTTGATTCAATAATTGAATTAAAACCTTCCCAACCGTCCGGGATGCGTCGTTTGTTGCTGGGATCAGGGATCCAATAACTGGAATTGACCACAAATTTGTATTCATATTCACCCGGATCGAGATTAAGCCAGGCAGTCCAAACGCCATTGCGATTATAATCGCGCATTGGATTGGCAGAAGCGGACCAGCGGTTAAATTCACCAGCCACTGAAACCGATTCAATGTGGGTTTCAAATAACCGATAAAAAGTTGAATCCGCCAATTCCAGATACACCGGATATTCGCGGCGAATGAAACCATAAACGTCAACGCTATCGACCGCACTTTTAGCTTTCCCATCGCTGACTTGCAGTGTGAATAAATAGCGTCCGACCTTGTCTGGTATGAATTGGGGAAATGGCTTTCGCCGTGAGTCCAGCTTGCTTCGGCTTGCTTCAGGTTTTGCAATCATGTTCCAGTTGTATTCGACGATCTCGTCCCGGTCCGGATCATAACAAACTCCCGAGTTTAAGGTAACTGGCGAGTTGACTGCTGCAATTATGGTATAACCAGCTTCAGCAACCGGCGGTGCATTTACCGAATTCACGATAAAATAACTGTGCGCTTCGGGAATCTTATTTCCGCGGGCATCGGTTACCGACAGTGTAACCTCATATTCCCCGTCTTTTAATTTGCCAGGCAGCGCCGTCAACCTGCTGCGATGCGCATCGTAACTGAACTTCAGTGGCTGAGCATTGAGCCGAACTTCGGTTTCTGAAATATTTATCTCGGCATCGCCGATAACCGATCGAAATTCAGCGGAAATTTCCACCAAAGGATTTTGCAAAACAGAGCCGGTTGTCGGGCGCATGCTAATGATTTCCGGTGTCGTTGCTGATTTGACCACCAGGATTGAGTTGCTGTGTTCACCGCCCCAGCGCGGATTTTGTGGATCTTTGATCCACATCGATCCATCGATGAGAAATCGATATTCATAAGTTCCCGGATTTAAAATCAACTCGGTTTGCCAAATTCCGGATGGTTCATCAAATTTTAACAAATGAGTCTCATGAGACCAGTTATTAAAATCGCCAACGACAGCAACAGAGTTGATGTTGGCAGGCGCATCCAATTTGAAAGCAACTTTGTGTTGAGCTTTCCCGGGGATTGAAAAAATTAAACAGAAAATTAATAAAAATCTCACGGCGCTTTTCATAATCCGTATCACTGATTTAAATGAGAAGAATGAGTTGGCAGTAAATATAACAACATATTAATAAAAAAACAAATCAAATCAGACTATTTCTAAAAATTAATATTCAAGGCTGTTACTCCAAACCCATCAAATTGACCAAAAGTGTAATTGAATTAATGTATTCAATTACCCCTAACCCAGTGAAATGCAACCATATTTGGAGCCACAAATCACACCAATTTTCACAAATATTTTTTTGCATTTACAGCTTAATTGAATTATTGGCGCAATTGGTGTAAATAATATCAAAAATTGTTCTCAAACCTTCTTGTAAAAAAATGCAAGATTAGATTGGCAAGTAAATAGAATAAAGTCCGATTGCTGTGCGCTAAAATTGATCGCTACTATTTGACGCAAAACAGATCCATCAACCTGAATCAATTTGAGAGATGACATATCAAGACAGTTGTATGATTTTTTACCAAAAAATGTATTTTTTTATTGACTTAAAAAATAAAAATTATTATATTGGCAGTCCTAAATCGGGGGGTCATATTAGCGGGCTGAATATCAACTTTTCCTTTAGGGTGGTGAAAAGCCGATTTTTAATCCAGATACTGATCTTTGATGAACTGAGGGTGTAGCTCAGCTGGTAGAGCAACGGCCTTTTAAGCCGTGGGTCCAGGGTTCGATTCCCTGCACCCTCACAATCTTTTTACAAAATAATCTATTAACAGGCTTCCAATATTTGTTTTTCCGCCTTTGACTTTTCTCATGCGCCCATAGCTCAACTGGCAGAGCAACTGACTCTTAATCAGTAGGTTCGGGGTTCGATTCCCTGTGGGCGTACCAATAATAAAACAAGCTCACGATTGGCAAAGGGTAGCGCTTTGTTTTGCTCGTCAAAGACAATACCCTGGATGGTGCATAGTTTTTCATATCCTCGAAGATTGGGAATCTTTGCTGAATCAATTTGCAAAAACAATCAGTTGTCCTGCAAAGCCATTAAAAGCATATCTTTCGCATTGAATCGCGTCGCGACGATTTAAAAATAGCCAATTTACCTTGCTAAATAAGATTGATGTTCGGAAATAGCTCCATCTGCGTTTCGTATTGACCGACTTGTTTAATGATTTCATTCAGCCTCGAATGGTCCTTTTCAATGTCCAGATAATCGGTGTCAATGATCAACACCCGGTGATTTTTGGAGTAAGCCTGAATCCATTTTTCGTATCCATGATTTAATTGGGCCAGATATTCGCTATCAATCGAGCGTTCGAAGTCTCTGCCGCGTTTTCGGATGCGGCTGATCAACGTCCAGATGGATGCCTGCAGATAAATAATCAGGTCTGGAAAACGGATGCTACGGGTTATGGCCTGGTAAAGTTCGCGGTAATTGTAATAGTCCATATCGCTCATGGCGCGACGCTGGTGCAAATTTTGGGCGAAAATTTCTGCATCTTCAAATATTGTGCGGTCCTGGATGCAGGTGGCTGTGCTTTGTTGAATTTCCAGATGCGCTTTGAAGCGCTGAGTCAGAAAAAATATTTGTGAATGAAAGCTCCAGCGCTGCATGTCCTGATAAAAATGGGGGAGATAAGGGTTCTCTTTTACTTTTTCATAATAGGGTCGCCAGCCAAAATTTTCACTCAGCAAGCGAGTCCAGGTTGTTTTGCCGACGCCGATATTCCCTGCCAACGCAAAAAAATAATTTGAAGCCAACAGCTATCCTCATTCGATGCATTTATCGGTTTAATATTTCAAAAGTTATTCGCTCAATTAAATTTACCAGTCGGTAAATGTGATGCTACCGTCCTTCTGGATGATCACCGTATCTTTCAACCAGTTCCTGTCATCAGGTTCGGGAAAGTCAGTTGTAAAGTGCAATCCCCGGCTTTCTTTGCGATGCAAGGCGCAATTGATGATGAGCTTTGCCACAGTGGTCAGGTTGCGCAGCTCAAGAATGCCGTCGTTGACAGACGTTTTTTTATAAAAATTTTCAATCTCTTCGGCAATCAAATTTATTCTTCTCCGAGCGCGTTGCAGCCGCAAATCGGAACGCACAATGCCCACATAGTCCCACATCAATGTTTGCACTTCTTGTTCATCGTGTGAAATCAGTACCCATTCTTCGTGATTAAGCGTGCCTTCATCATTCCATGCGGGGAAAATGGGCATATTCGGCGGAGACTGGAAATCATAACGGCTTACAATATCCTGATAGACCTGATGTGAAAAAACATGCGCCTCCAACAGCGAATTTGACGCCAACCGGTTTGCTCCGTGAACCCCGGTGCAGGCGACCTCGCCGGAGGCATACAGATTGAGAATATTGGTTCGACCGTGAAGGTCGGTTACTACACCGCCGCACATATAATGCGCTGCGGGTACTACAGGAATCGGATCGCGAGTGATGTCGATTCCGAATTTCAGGCAGCTCTGATAGATATTGGGAAATCGTTCCCGCGTTTCCGCTGCATTTTTATGAGTTACATCAAGATAGACAAATTTATCACCGCTCTTTTTCAACTCAGCATCGATAGCGCGCGCCACCACGTCGCGCGGCGCCAGCTCTGCCCGGGGGTGATATTTTTTCATAAATTCGACGTCGTCGCAGGTTTTGAGCTTTGCTCCAAAACCCCGAACCGCTTCTGATATCAGAAAGGAATTGGCATCGGGATGGTATAGCGTTGTCGGGTGAAATTGGAGGAATTCCAAATTGGCGATTTTTGCACCGGCGCGATAAGCCATGGCAACGCCGTCTCCGGTGGCTATATCGGGATTTGTCGTATGCCGATAAATCTTGCCGCAGCCTCCGGTTGCCAGAACCGTTGCCCGGGAAATAAATTGCTTTATTTGTTTGGTGTGTCTATCAAAAACATACGCGCCCCAGCAATGCAGCGGTCGGTTCTTAACTCTGGTATGCGGCGCCAGATGGTGTTCGGTGATCAGATCAATCGCAAAATGCTGTTCAAATATTTTAATGTTTGGATGGGCTTGGATCGCTTTTAGCAGTGATTGTTCAACTATTTTTCCGGTCAGATCTTTGGCGTGAACCACCCGGGGACGACTATGACCGCCTTCTCTGCCCAGATCAAATCTGTCCTGATCCGGCGATTTTTGCCGGCAAAAATTTACTCCCCAATCGATTAATTCCATGATTCTGGCTGGACCTTCACGAACGATCAATTCCACCGCTTCTCGATGGCAAAGACCGGCGCCAGCTTTTAGTGTGTCTTCAATGTGGGATTCGAAAGAATCCTCCGGATGGAAAACCGCGGCGATGCCGCCCTGGGCATAATTGGTGTTGGAATCGGCTTGTTCTTTTTTGGTGACAATCACCACCTGGCAATGTTTGGCTGCTTTGAGCGCCAATGATAATCCCGCAATACCACTGCCGATGATCAAAAGGTCTGAAATCACCATGGATTTTGCTGCCTCAAAATTCTGTTCTTTTTTTTAGCGATGAGTATTTTTGATTTTTAGCGTCAATTCTGGAAAAAATTTCGCCTTGAAATTGAATACTTTCAAAATACGCTTACCGAGTCAGCCAATAATAGCTCAGCAATAGACAGCTTCGCTTAGCAGCGAACTTTTCAGCACAGAGCTCAAATCTATTCATCCAAACTTAAGGTAAAAATCATTTAAAATCAACCCCTTTTTTTGGGGATTGAATTAGCATGACGGAGTGATTACCAATTGGAATCATTGATGATAGCAGAAAGATTGAAATTTGAGATAACAAATTAGCGTTTCACAACTTACAACATATTATTTATCGATAAAATCAGTCAGTATAGCATGCTGAAACGCACCGTAAAATAAAATAATAAATTTTTCA
>DSAU01000424.1 GCA_011046315.1 bacterium | reverse complement strand
CTCATTAATATTTTCATATAGTTAAGAGATTGCTTCGCTCCACTCCGTTCCGCTCGCAATGACATTACCATCTATTATTGAGAGGATACAGAGTTGGGATAGGTCCATTAGCCTGAAATTACCCATTCCCAAAACGGAATAACCTTAATGGTTCCCTCGGGCGAATGAATATCCTCTTTTTCATTGCTGGTAATTAACCAGGCGTATTTTGCTTTTAATTCTCGCATAGATTGGTTTAGCGCTGATATTTCTCTTGATCGGGTTTTTGGTGTGTTAAGTTGTTCCGAAACCTGAATCAAATTTAAAATTTTACCTCGATCATTTACCAAAAAGTCAATTTCTTGGTTCAGCGAAGTCCGATAGTAATAAATTTGATCGTGTTCATAAGTTCGGCGTAGTTGGTTGTAAACCATTGTTTCAATTAGTCTTCCCCGGTTATATGATTGAGAGTTGACAATACTGGTGATCAATCCGTGATCAAGGGAATATATCTTTCGATAATTGATGTGCTGTTTTCTCAAAGATTCAGAAAAAATCGGAACCTGATGAATCAAAAGTGACTGTTCAAGATATGACAGATAGTTGTGGAGGGTGTCTTTTGACAATTTATAACCCTGTGATTTAATATCTCCGAAAACTTTATTAACACTGAAGGGGTTGGCGCTATTAGCAAGAATGAATTTTAGAAAGTATTTCATCAAACTGTGATTGCGGATGTCATAGCGTTCGATTAAATCTTTATAAAGCACAAGATTAAAATAATCCTGTAATATTTTTATCCTCATTTGTTCCTGAACATCCAATATTTCCGGATAACCTCCTGATAGTAAATAAGAATTGAACGCATTGATAATGAATGATCTGTTTTTTGAAGATAATGGATTGGTTGTTATCCCACGAAATTTTAGAAATTCATTGAAGCTGAACGGAAATATTTCGAAACTAAGGGTTCGTCCACGTAACGATGTGGCAATATCACTGCTTAATAATTTAGAAGAGGATCCGGTAAGATTAATTTGAATTTTTTCGCTATCATGGATTCGTCGAATGAAGATTTCCCACCCCGGAACGTTTTGAATTTCGTCGAAGAAAAGATACACTATGTTATCTTTATTATTGGGATATATTTCATAGTAGGTGTTTAGAATTAAAGTCAGGTCTTTCACTTCCAGTGGAATAAGTCGTTCATCTTCAAAATTTATAAAAAGTATTCTTTCCCGTGGGATGTTTTGGCTCAACAAATCCGAGATAATTTGGTACAAAGAAAATGTTTTACCAACACGTCTGGCACCAATGAGTGTACGAATTTTATTGCGCGGACATTCAAGGTTAATTTGCCGTCTGGTGAACTGAGGCAACTCATGCTGCCGGAAATCATAGATAATTTCCCGAACGATGTGTGGGTTTATCATTTTATATAAGTCAACTATTGTGATAAATTGAACTTCTAAATAGGGACAAATATATAAAATATAATCGTTATATGCAAGGATAAATTCGCCTTTTTTTGTAACACCTCAGTTTTGGTTGTACTAATGATGCCATCGCTATCGTGTTGTATTGATTGGGAAACGCTCTACAAGGCTGTAGGTTGGACATTCTACAGGCTACATGAATGGTTTTTGGTGATAATGTTTAATTGATCAATAATGTCCACGGTTCATAAATTCCACTTCGATTCTGCGATTGAGGGTTCGTCCAATGGGTGAATGATTATCACCGATTAGCGCATGTTCTCCGGAAGCCAGCAGTGCGCTGAGTGGCTGGCTTTCGCCAAAGCCCTGGGCACTGTCCAATCGTTGTGACAATTGCTGAAAGATATCAGCATGATGGGATTTAATATATTGGCGAAATCGGTTATCAAAGCGGTTTACGCGCTGTACCGACAACCGCTGGTTGATCGCGTCGCTACCTACGGCGCAAGCGTGTCCGGTAAATCGAAACCGCCAGTCCGGGTTGTTTAGTCGATCTTGCGCTTCTTTGAGAATCAGCGACCAGTAAAAATCGTACAACGGATCGGTTTTGGCAAAGGTCATTGGTAGAACAATGCGATGGCTTAGGTGTCGAGATGACTCTGTCAACCAGGTTGTTTTTGGTTTGGTCTTAAAGGTTCGGTCGAGGCTGTCCTTAAGCGTTATTTGATAACTGGTTGGTTGATGCAGCCATTGTTCGACGGCAGAGTCCTCGATTTTCCAATTTGGCGCTTCGGTCAGATTGAGGTGGGAAGCAACATCAACCGGCAAACTGATCTGCTTTCGGGAAGCGGCAAAATTTGCGGCTGCAAAAACTGTCGGGATGGCGGATTGAATGTGAAGGCTGAATTGAACCGGCTGATTTTTTTTCTCCTGGTGAACCTCACGTACAGGTTGAAATAATGCGAATTCGGCAGCGGGGGTTGTGTATATCTGCACCAAGCGCCTCTCTTCAAACACCCAGCGGGCGTCCTGTGGCTTGGCAGGGGTTCTGCGTCGCGGAAGTGTTTTTTCCTGAAGAATTGTGATCTGATGTTCGTTAGCGCCGAAAAGAATGAGCGAGTCCCGAACTGCAAGGGCGCGATTTTTCGCCAGTTGCGCTGTCGCTGTTTCTGAATTAGGATCGGCAAAGCCTTGCAGTTGGATCCGCAAATCCTGATGTTGACGAAGCCGTTTACCGAGCGTCGGGATGATCGGCGCCACTCCCTGACTTGCCAGATAATCCGGCTTTACTTCCCAATCATTGGCGTCGAAAAAGAGTTGGGTCACCAATGGGATGTCTATCGAAGACAATTCAAGCTCGACAATACAGACCGAGTCTTCGGTGGAAAAATACCCTTTGGGAATGGTATGGAAAATCTGTTGTTGCTGATTATTGTCTTCGTCAGCTTCATCAATGATGTTGTCCGGATCCACCATACAACTGAAAACATGAGCACCCAGATGAACGGTGCGCCATGGAAACGTGATGTTTTTGATTGCTGATGGTTCGAGAGTCTCAATGGAGAATTGATGAGTGGCTGCTTTTTCGGATTGAGATGGATGCCCGGTCTGTATTTGATAGCCGGGCAAAGCTGAATCAGAGACGATGACCATGAAATTTTCAGCAACAATCGAACCCATGTTTTCGATGCTAAGTTCGATTTCGCCATGATAATCATCAAGCGTGATCCAGGGACTGTGTTTGAATTTAATATCGCGGATTTTCAGATCAGGGCTGGGCACGAAAAAGTGGGCAATGGATTGATGGCCTCTGCGTGCAAAACGCAGATGTTGGTTTTCATCCTCCGCAAACACCACCCAATAATGATCCCCGCTTTTCAGCCTGGTCAACTGGAAAATATTTTCCGATGATTTTGCTGTCGCCACAAGGTCCTGAGCGCTATCCCGTAGGGTGGCAAAGAAAAGGTCAACATCCTGTTGATACAGTTGGATAAGTTTTTCAAGACGGATTTTTTCATCAGACATTAACAGGGTATAACGAACGTGGTCGAAAATATCCGGATCGCGTGAGGGTTGCCATTTCAGCATAACTTGATCGTCGGCGATGGTATCTCCTTGCGCCGGATGAACAAACTCGAAGTATTCCGGCATCACCGGAAAATGGTTCAAACCGCCGCGGTAGGTTCGGGCAAAAAATTCTCCCTCGTCAATGGAAGCGATTTCCAATTTCAAGCCTTTATTTCTGCCCGGAACTAACATGTTACGGCCAGTGCGAAAATCGTCAAGTCGAATGGTTCCGCCGAGAGAGAATTTTTCCATCAAATCGCTGTTAAAATTGTAGCCACCGTTCAATGAAAAAAGATGTGCAAATCCCAGCTCAAAGCCGACGCTTAATGCATTGCCTTCATCTTTTATCTGATAATAATCTCCGGAAAGTTGCAGTTGAATACCGGAATGGCTCCCGGCGTAAAAAGCCAGTCCGCTGCGCAGTGTCAGCGGTAGCGGAGTGCCGCTGCTTTCAAAAGTAAGCCTGTTTCCCAGTTGGGTGATTGCTGCGCCAGCGGAGAGAATGGCGTGAGGTAACAGCGGCAGGTTTAGCTTAAACCGCGAAGTTTTTGCCAACACACCAACATCAAAGATGAACACGTCATCGGAATAACCGTTCAAATTGCTGCGGAAATATTTGACGTTGGCACCGATTCCGATATGGTTTGAGAGCCCGGGTAGCGGTTGTCCCAGACTGAGCGCGACTATCATATCATTTGCTGTTGCCGCTTCAGTGGCGCCATCAGAGCTATCAAACTCAGGTACCCCCTGATATAAAAATCCCACAGCCAGGCGGGTTCGGTGACTAATCACGCTTCGCAGATTAGTGTTATAAACAAAACCGGCGTGATAAACGTCAGCAATCCATTTTGAATACGACGCAGCCCATTGCCATTCGCGAAAAAAGCTGGTCGCAGCCGGATTGGAAAACAGCGAGTGAATATCTGTCAGTTCCGCGGCTGAGGTCGTTGCCATGGACTGGTTGCGCGCACCGGGTAGCATTTTGAGAAAAACGCCGCCGGCGCGAATTTGAGCAGATACAGAATTGACGGACAGGATTAAACAGCCGGCCAATAACAGGATAACCAATAATTTTTTCTTTGTTTGTAATAACATAAGTTACCTTTGGTTGATGAATTAATCGACAATCCAGTGTTGGTGAAAGACCGAAAGTCTCTCGCATAGCTGGAATTGTGGTCCTGGTACATCGAACTATCGGATGATGATAAATTTTTTCCAGTCTTTAAATTCACCAGATCGCAACGTTACGATGTAAACGCCACTGCCGATCAATTGACCGTTGGCGCTGATTCCGTCCCAGTGATAAGTGTTCCATCCCCCCTGGTAATTATCTTCGGTGATGCTGGTGATGTGTTTTCCGCTGAGATCGTAAATATCTAGTTTCGCGGTGCGTTGATAGCTCAGTTTAAAACTGATGCCCAAAGTGTGGTCGATATTGGGTCGGAAGACATTTCGGTCTAAAACTAAATAGTTTGTGCTATGAACCACAACCGCAGTTCGGGCATGAGCTTCACGATTTTTTCTGTCGAAGGTGCGTATTTCAAAAATTAGCTCTTCTTCGGCATTTTCCGTTGTTAAACGACCCGGATAATATTTGAGCGGAATATCATACCAGATGTCCGGCTGAATGGAAGTCGTCTGCCAAAAGTGATCAGCAAATTGCTTTTCAATGTGTCCGTCAGGCAGATAAATCCAGAGATCATAGTCGGTTTTATATTGAGGAATTTGGATCCGTATTTGGATGCTGTCCGTGACATCCACCGAACTCGGATCAGCCTGAATCTGCGGAAAAAGCAGCGGCAAAACGACATTCCAAACTGAATCCATTGCGCTATTGTCGAATAGATTCGATGGATCTTCATTGGCGCAGCGAACCGTGGCGCTGTGGATGAGCAGGTTTTCACCTTCCGGCATCTGTGATGATAGCCTGGCGTCGTATTGAAATACCATCTGCTGGCTTGCAGCCAGAGAGTCTATTTGCCAGAAAATCGTGTCGCCGTGAATTTTTTGGTAATCGGGTACCATGTTCAGCGGTTCAGTAGAATCCGGGAAAGTGCATTCAAGCACTATACTGCTGGCGGATAAATCACCGGTGTTTTCGATCAAAACAAATACCCGATAAATGTCTGATTCATCAGCGAAATGGATGGTATCGTTGCCGCTCACTATGAATGAATCGGTCTTCACAAATTGGCGAATACCGAGTTTGGTGTAAAAACGGGAATCATCGACAATCGTGGGGTCATGTTTGGGTTCAGTTTCGGGATCATCGGTCGGTTGATCCGGTGTTTGGTCGCTGTTGATAAAACCCTGGTTGGCAATTTGTTTCACAGCATGAGTGAGTTCAACCTGAAATGCAATGGTAATACGTTCAGAGCGGTTTGGTGCGATATCCCCGATGATGATTTTTACTACAGGCGAGGAGCTTTCAACAACACCTTTGGTGGCGCTGATTGAACCTTCAACATAAACAGTGTAATTGGGTATGGTGTCTGTAAATGTTACCTGGTGAGCGACGCCCTTTCCTGAATTTTGAATTACAATTGTGTAATTAATCACATCGCCGGGGCTCAACGTTTTACTGTTGTCCAGATCTTCGAAACTTGATGTTTTGATGATATCGTGTTTCCCGGAAAACGAGGGCAGCCGGGTGAATGTCGGATCATCCGGCGCATCAGTGTCCGGATCGTCGGTGGGTTCAATTCCGCTGTCTGGTGATCTCACCCATCCCTGATTGCCTATTTGGGATACCGCTGCGGTCAGTTGCACCCGAAAGCTGATGCTGACGGTCTCGGAGCTGTTGGGCGCGATGCTGTCAATTTCCACCCGCAACACCGGTGAGGTGCTGACAATGTTGCCTTTGGAAGTTGCCGCCGATCCTTCAACATAGTTGGTAAACTGGGGGATGGTATCGGTAAACACCACGTTGATTGCCACACCTCTCCCGGAGTTGGTTAGCATGATGGTATATTGAATGAAATCCCCGGCGGTTAACGAGCCGCTGCCGTCCGCGTCGATAAATTGATCGGTTTTCAAAAAGTCATTTTCGCCGCCAAAATGAGCCAGCCGGATGACGGTCGCATCATCAGCCGGTTCGGTGTCCGGATCGTCAGTGGGCTGCGCCGGTGTTTCGTCAGAGATGAGACTACCTTGGTTGGCAATCGAATCGGCGGATTGGGTGACCAGAACCGAGAATCGAACATCAACCAGCTCAGCGTTTCGGGCAGCAACTGTACCGATGTCCACGCTGAAAACCGGCGATGTGCTAACGATATTTCCCTTGGAGGTGAACGCCGATCCCTCAACAAAGCTGGTGTTTTGAGGAATGGAATCGCTAAACACAACATTGTGGGCGATGCCGGGACCGGAGTTTTTAATGGTAATGTGATAGAAGATGCTGTCCTCGGGTGAAATCAGGCCGTTTTGATCGGTATCAACGAAAACACCGCGTTTGAGTAAATCGGCTGCTCCGCTGAAGTCAGGAAGCACGGTTCTGGTTTCGTCGTTTGGCGTTTCAGTATCCGGATCATCGGTCGGATATTCGGGGAAATTGTCGCCGCTGACAAATCCTTGATTGGCGATCATGTCCGCGGAATCGGTAACCACCACCTGGAACTGAATGCTGACGATTTCGATTTCATCAGGTTCAACATCGCCGATGTGGATGTTGAGCACAGGCGATGTTGAGATAATGGTTCCCTTGGTGGTTGACACTGAATTTTCCACCAGTTCGGTAAATTGGGGGATAGTATCGGTAAACACCACATTTTTAGCAACGCCGCTGCCGGAATTACGGATAGTGATCAGATAATCAATTTTATCGCCCGGTGTGATTTTACCATCGTTGTCAATGTCAGTAAAAGTGTCCTGCTTGGTGATGTTGGCGCTGTCGCTAAAATCGGGCAGCCGGGTGAATGTAGGATCGTCCGGCGCATCGGTGTCCGGATCGTCGGTGGGATGCGGCGCAGTCTCATCGCTGAACACGAAACCTTGATTGCCAATGATTTTAGCGTGTTGATTAACGCGGACTTTAAATTTAATGATGATCAGTTCATTTTCAAAAGCGTCAACGTCACCGATATTTGCCTGTATAATACCGTTTGAGTGAACAACACTGCCTTTGGAGGTGGTGGCTGAACCATCGATAAATGACAACTCTGCGGCTAATGTGTCCAGATAAGTGACATTATGAGCAATGCCACTGCCGGAATTTTTTATCCAAACCGTGTATTCAATCTCATCGCCGGCTGTTAAAGTTGTGCTCCCGTCGTTATCAAAAAAGTAATCAGTCTTCAGAACATCGGTGAGCAATTTAAAACTGGGACATGCGAGGATTTTCAGACTGTCAAAGTGAACGCTTTGTTTGATTCCGATACTGTCACCAACAACGATCTCCATCAATTTTGCCGGGTCAACATCTTCGACTAATTTTTGAAAGCTGACATCTTTGAACAAAGCGTTATAGTGGTGCATTTGAATGATATTAGTGTCTGGTGAAAGAAAAAAAGCACCAGCATCCCGCCAGATCGTAGCTGCAGTTTCAAGCGTGTCACGCAGTATTTTTAATGGTCCTAAATTGTTATCAAAAGGTGTACGCAGCGAGTCCGCGGTGCGAACTGTAGAGAAAATGTGTTCATTTGGCTGACTGTCGCCGCTATAAGTGCTGCGAGCCCAAATTCTATAGCGTCCTGGCGCGAGTTGGGGTTCGGTTAACGTATACAATACAGTGTGCCGATTTGAAGAATCCGGGAAAGAATCTACACCGATGTCGGCCAGTTGGTTGATTTTGACATATTTGATCAAGTTGTCTGGATGTTGGGCAGAAGCGGCAGCCAGTAAAAGGAAAAGGAGAATAGCAGCGGTGTGAAGGCAAAAAGCATTCACCTGGATACTTTTCGATGGCATAATGGAGTCCAATCAGTTAGTATTAGTTGATTTAGGGCTGTCAATTATCGTGCCATTACGTTATGGACTGGCTTTTCCTATGTTCTGGTAGATTTATGGTCGAATGGATGGACTGTTAAAAAATCCTTTATATATT
>DSAU01000427.1 GCA_011046315.1 bacterium | reverse complement strand
TATTTATACAAACTAAAGGAGCCAAAAATGAACGGTCAAGCTAAATTCAAATGTTTGAGATGTGGCAACGAGTTTCACGACAACTATGATCCCAAAACGCCCAAAGAACGCGGTTGTCCCAAGTGTAACAGCAACAGCATCCGGCTGGTGAAAACATCATAGTCTCAAATTAAACTATTTTATGCAGACAATTTAATCCCTGTGAAAGAACGAGAGAATGGAGAAAAAAAAGCAACTCCCTCGAATTGAGATTAAAAAGGAATGGTGCAAGGGGTGTGAAATTTGTGTTGACTTCTGCCCTACCCATGTATTGGCAATGAACGGACCGTTGGTGGAAGTGGTCAATATCGACGCCTGCACCGGTTGCGGTCTCTGTGAAATTCGCTGTCCCGATTTTGCCATAAAAGTCATCAAACCGGAAAAGAAAAAATGACCCAGACCCAATCATAGGTAAAGGACAATTCATGGAAACAGATGAGATAAGCCGAATTCGCGTGATGACGGGAAATGAAGCCTGCGCTGAAGGTGCAATGGCAGCCGGATTGCAGTTTTATGCGGGCTATCCGATTACACCTTCCTCTGAAATTGCCGAGATACTTTCGATATTGCTCCCCAAAGCCGGCGGGAAGTTCATTCAGATGGAAGATGAGATCAGTTCGATGGGCGCTGTTATTGGCGCATCATTAGCCGGTGCAAAAGCAATGACAGCCACCAGCGGGCCCGGTTTTTCGTTGAAACAGGAAAATTTGGGCTATGCTTCGATGGCGGAAATTCCCTGCGTGGTCGTTAATGTCATGCGCGGCGGACCCAGCACCGGATTGCCCACACTGCCCTCACAGGGAGATATAATGCAGGCGCGCTGGGGAACCCACGGCGACCATCCGATCATCGCGCTGGTTCCCAACAGCGTCCGGGAAACCTTTGATTTGACCATTCGCGCGTTTAATCTGGCGGAAAAATATCGCGTACCCGTTATTATTTTGATGGATGAAATATTAGCTCATGTAAATGAAAAAGTCATCTTAGCTCAAACGGAAGAAATTGAAATATGGAATCGCGTCAAACCCGATGTTCCCCCAAATCAATATCTTCCCTATCAGGAGACTGACGACGATATTCCACCGTTTGTAAGTTTTGGCGAAGGGTACCGGTTTCACGTCACCGGACTGGTGCATGATCAAACCGGTTTTCCGACCAACAATCCAAAAGAGATTGATCGCTTATTACAGCGGCTGAATCGAAAAATTGACCGTCACCAAGAGCAGATTATAGAATTGGAAGAAGAAAAGGATGACGGTGCTAAAATCGGCATTTTTTCTTATGGCTCCACATCGCGTTCAGCGCGGCGCGCAGCAATCTGGGCGCGGGAAAAAAAAATTAAAATTCACTCCATCCGCCCAAAAGTCATCTGGCCTTTTCCCGAAAAACAGGTCGCAACCATGGCAAATGAGGTGGATTTTATCATCGTACCGGAAATGAATCTCGGTCAGATCGCTCATGAAGTGGAATGGGCAGCTAAAGGACGTTGTGAAGTGATCAAAGTGAATCGAATTGACGGCGAACCCATAAACCCGCAGCAAATTTTTGAAAAGATAATAGAGCTGACTCGATGATGCGTCTGAGTTGCAGAAAGAAAATTTTTTGGCGTTGTTAAGCTGGCTAATTGAAAAGCAGCATTCTGAATACAAAGAAAATTGCCTTAACAAATATGATTAACATCAGAACGTCCAACTGTTCTCAGCAAAAAAAAACAATTAAATTAGAAGCACATTATGGATTTAGAAGGAAACACCAATGTTTGATTATGAAAAATACTTACGGCTAAACAAACTTCCTTTGATCTGGTGCGCCGGATGCGGAGATGGAATTGTGCTCAAAGCGATGCTGCGCGCAATAGATCGAATTGGACTTTCCAAGGATGAAATCACCATGGTTTCCGGCATCGGTTGTTCCAGCCGCCTGACCGGCTATGTTGATTTTAACACCTTGCACACCACTCACGGCAGAGCCATTACTTTCGCCACTGGCGTGAAGATGGTAAAACCGGAGATGACTGTGATCGTCGTCACCGGAGACGGGGATGCCACCGCCATCGGCGGGAATCATTACATACATGCGGCGCGTCGCAATATTGATCTGACAGTGATTCTTTTTAACAATCATATTTACGGTATGACCGGCGGTCAAGTATCGCCCACCACGCCTGAGGGTTTTCGCGCCAGCACTGCGCCTTTTGGCAATGTGGAAAACTCGTTCAATATCAGCGGACTGGCTGAAGCTGCCGGCGCCAGTTTTGTAGCAAGAGGCACGGTTTATGATGCGTTGAAGTTGGACAAGTTAATCGAACGCGCCATTCGTAAAAAAGGCTTTTCAGTAGTTGAAGTTATTACACCCTGTCCAACCGCGTTCGGCAGAAGAAATCGTCTGGGCAACGGTTCTACCATGATCAAGCAACTCAAACAGGACAGCATTTCTATCGAAAAGGCGAAAAAGTTAACTAGCGCGGATTTGAATGATAAAATTATCACCGGGATTTTAGTTGATGTGGAAAAACCTGAGTACACTTCCAATTATCAAAAATTAGTAGACCGTCTACAAAAATCCAATTGATAAGCAATTAATAAAATTCTATCACTGGGAGAATTAATAAAATGAGCTATCGTTATGAGATTCGATTGAGCGGGGAAGGCGGACAGGGGCTCGTGTTAGCCGGAAAAATATTGGCAGAGGCAGCCGCTATTTACGACAATAAAAACGCCACCCAAAGTCAATCTTACGGTCCCGAGGCAAGAGGCGGCGCCAGTCGGTCCGAAGTCATTATTTCAGATGAAGAGATTGATTATCCCAAAGCAATCAACATTGACTTTTTGCTCGCCCTGACCCAGGAATCGTGTGACCGTTACTCCAAAGATCTCAAGGACGATGGGATTTTGCTGGTTGACGCCGATGCCGTCAAATCGTGCCCAGATGTTAAATCGAAAATCTACCGCGTCCCGATCATCGATCTGGCTCGAAATGAAGTCGGCAGAATTATGGTTGCCAATATCGTGGCGCTGGGAATCATTGCCGAATTAACCAATGCTGTTTCTTTTGATGCGCTTGAATCAGCAGTGCTGTCGCGCGTCCCCAAAGGAACTGAGGAGATCAATCTGAAAGCGCTGCGAGTGGGAAGAGAGCAGGGAAAAAAAATAATTTCAGAATCAGAAAAATAATCAACGTTAATTTTTACCTTATTGATTGAAGCTGAACCTTGCATCACTATTTTAATAGATTAAAAAATCGCGCCAATTCATTGGGTAACCATCACCAGAAGTATATCCGGACTATCGAGAAACATTTTGAAAATCTCGTCGAAAGTCTTGAAAAAGCTGGTAAATTGGAATATATCCATTTCTGGAAGGGCACCCCCCGTTTATCCGAAGAAATGGATGTCGTCCTTAGTGTTGCCCCATCACGGGAAATGAAGCTGGCTTATTTGGCGTGCTATTATTCTTTGCACATTCTCCACTTAAACATCCGTTCTATCGACGTACTCAGACTGCAACTGACCGAAACCGGCAATATTGAACAACGGCTTCCCATTTACAAGAAATTCATTCTTCAGACCGGCAGAGATTTTCGAAAACTGACCGCCGCCTACATGCAAAAACTGCTGGACTTGTTCATACTTTCCAAATCCATGCCCGAATTCACCGTTGTCGGTGTCGGATCGCTTGCGCACCAGGATGATATTGATATCGGCGTTATTGATGACGGTTCGAACACGCGCAAGGAGTTGAATCATGTTATGAACGGCGTCAGCCGGCAAATGTTCAAATCTGCCACAGAACTCCACTTTTACCTCACTGAACACGTTGGCAGCGAATTTTACACGGCTTCGATACAGGAGTTCAAGGAATTGTTGGACCAGGAAATTCAAGATTTTATCATTATTACAGAAATGCTGAATGCTGCGCCAATATTGGGCAGCAACCGACTTTATAAAAAATTTTTACATGAGATCACATTTCGCTATCACTACCAACGGCGAGGGGACAACAAACATCACGAAGCATATCTCAGAGGCATTTTGGGTGAAATCCGCTCTTTCCTTTTCAGGAAGATCGACCAAAACAAACTAAATCCTAAAGATGACGCCCTGCGAATGCTATCAGGTTTGATTTTTTCCGGAAAAACCATTTTCAGAATCTACCGCGGCAATCGCTGGGAAATTCTGGAATCGTTAATCCGCAGTGACCCAGGACGAAAACACCTCTATGAAAACCTTGAAAATGCGCTTTCTTTTCTGGAAAGTTTTCGCCATGTTTATCAATTATTTGTCGGTCTTGAGGAAGATATCTATTTAGACGATCCGACGATTGTGGAAAACATGCAGGTTGTCGCGACAATTTTGGGATACTCTGACATCGGCGCTATCCGCGCCTGGGATCATCTGCTGATTCATTATCACGAATTTGTGGAATTGGCGAGAAACACCACCGAACAGTTGCTCGAAGATGTGCAGGAACATGTCAAATCCATCAGCAGCTTTTCCGACATGATGAAGCTGTCAAAAGACCCGGAACCATATCGAAGCTATCCGGGCAATTTGGCGCTGGATTTTCTCCGAAAGTCTCATTTTTATAAAGGCACTAAATTCTGGGACGATATTCTCAATGAACTACAAGACAATGAAAGCCATGTGCTGCATAATTTCATCAGTGACTTTTTGATACTCCGCCCACGAATTCAGAAACTCGTCATCCGTAAATATGGGGAGGTTTTTCAACAGGCGCTCTATCCCACAATTGCTTTTCTCACCTTAATCGCTCAGAAAAAGCATCAATTGGAATGCAAACAGTTGAGCGACGGGTTAATTGAAACACTTTTTAAAAATCTGGCAGTTTGTCGGGACCGGGTTTTGCGTTTGACCAAAGTTTTTAGTATGTACCCTGCGCTGATGAATAATTTTTTAAATCTGTTGAACGACAAGCAACGCAGACAATTTTACCATCTGATCCAGGAAGATCTCTGGGAACCGCAAGCGCAAAAATATAAGCGATTACTGGCGAGCCTGGTTGACATTCAATTAAATACCAGCCATTATTTCAAGCGTTTTTTCAATCGGATCATTTCCAAACATTCTCAATATATTCAATATTTAAATGACCCGAACTCTCTGGATCAGGTCGCCAGGGGCATGCTGGCAATCATCGATAGTCTCACAGACTTCTCAGAGCAGAGAAATCAGATAAACAACTACCATGATCTTGAGTTTTTGCGCGTGGGTTTGGAAGCTCTTAAAGGTGAACCCTTCGACAAAATCGACGCCGAATTTACTGAGTTTTCCGACAGCTACCTGCAGGTTTTATTCGACATTTGCAAAAACGAAGTTATTCGCAAACGCGGCAAATATTTACCCACCCGTGATTTGATCGCAATTTATGCTGCCGGTGGGCACGGCCGGGAACAGGCATTTGATGATGACTACGATCTCATTATTCTGCTGAATGAAGATGATGAGGAAATCCGGCAGTATTGTAATAAAATCATCGTCATGATGAATTGTGAGATCATGAAACGCGGCACCATGCCCCACTATCGTTTCGCGGATCATTTCGGAAATTATATCACCCTTGTCAGCGATCTGGATTCATTTTTTTCCGGCAACCATGAAAATGATTTTATCGATAAATCCCAACTGCTGGGTGCGCGAATGATTGTCGGCAGCACGATCTTTCACAAGGAATTTGAGGATCGAATTATCCGACCCTATATTTATGACCGCTGTGAATTGTATATTCAACAGATGGTCAATGAAATGAATTCTCGTCATCAAGACAAGCGAAATATTGCAAAAAAAAACCTGAACGTCAAAGAAGGCATTGGCGGGCTTCGGGATATTGAATTTATTTTGCTGATGTATAAAGCCAAATATAAATTTAAAAAACCCCTGAATCACAGGCTTGTAAAAGAAATCATCGAAAAAGAGCCACAGCATCAACACGACCTTGAGACACTAATCAGCCACCACTATTTTCTTAAGCGACTCCGGGACTTGTACCGGTTAACCGTTTCCGCCGGAGATGTGATTAAAATTGATTATTTGGAGCCGGTGGTAAAAATACTGGGTTATCAAAACGATAAACAATCCACTGGAACTGAAAAGCTTATCCAACAGTATTATAAATCCACTGAACAGGTCAAAGAGATTGTGCAAAAATTGCTGATTGGGTTTAAAAACTGTTAACAACGACAATTGAGAGTGTATTTAATGCGTGATGTCCAAAACGAAACAGATCACCGCCACATAGAAATCGACATGGTCGGTGTGAAAAATTTAAAATATCCCATTGTGTTAAAAGATAAAGCCATTGACAAACAACATACCATCGCCACAATTAATATGTTCGTCAATTTGCCGCATCATTTTCGCGGGACCCACATGAGCCGGTTCATCGAAATTCTCAATAAATACCGCCGCGAAATTGACATCCACAGTATGGGCAATATTATGAAAGAAATGAAAGAGCGGCTCAACGCGGAATCGGCGCATCTGGAGCTGGAATTTCCCTATTTTATTGAAAAACAAGCTCCGATATCCAAAGCTAAATCTTTGATGGAATATCAGTGCCGCTTTATCGGCGTGCTCAATGACCGGATGAAAATTTTGCTGGGAGTTTCGGTCCCAATTTTGACGGTCTGCCCGTGTTCAAAAGAGATTTCGAGGCACGGCGCACACAATCAGCGCGGAGAAGTGCGGCTGCTGCTCAAATTTAAAGGATTTCTTTGGATCGAAGATGTTATTGAAATGGTTGAGCAATGCGCTTCCGGATCAATTTACTCGCTGCTCAAACGCGAGGACGAAAAATTTATCACCGAATCCTCCTATGAAAATCCAACTTTTGTAGAGGACGTGGTCCGCAATGTAGCGACCAAATTAAATCAGATCGAAAATATTTTATGGTATCAGGTTGAAGCGGAAAGCTATGAGAGCATTCATCATCATGACGCTTACGCCTGTGTTTCTAAGAAAGATTGATAAATGACCCTGACACACGAAGGAGAACCGAAGAATGGTACAAAGAACCCTGGCGATATTAAAGCCCGATTGTGTTCGGAAAAATCTGATCGGAAAAGTGATAAAAAAATTCGAAGATGAAAATTTTAAAATCATCGCCATGAAATTAGTTAAGCTGAATTCAAAAACCGCCGGAGAGTTCTATGCGGTTCATAAGGACAAACCATTTTATTATGACCTATTATCTTTTATGTCTTCGGGACCTTGTGTGCCCATTGTATTGGAGAAAGAAAATGCCATCGAGGAATTCCGCAAAGTAATTGGCGCGACCGATCCCGCAAAAGCCGATGACGGCACCATTCGTAAGCTATACGCTGACAGCAAAGAACAAAATATCGTTCACGGCTCTGACGCTCCAGAAACGGCAAATTATGAAATTCAATATTTCTTCTCCATGAAAGAATTGGTTGAAAATGACGATAAAAACTAAACTGATCAAAAAGAGCAAATCCGCTCGGATGCAAATTCTGGTGCTGAATAGCGGCAGCTCATCGGTGAAATATCAACTCATCAATGGCGGCAACCTCAAACTATTGGTTCGCGGTAACATCTCCCGAATCGGAACAGATGACGCACAATTCTGGCAACGAAAGGAAAATGGGGGTGAAGTCAAATTCACCCGCCCCATTTTAAATCACGAACAGGCGATTCAACAGTTGTTGGATAGTTTGCTTTATAAAAAAACCGGTATTCTGAAAAATCTATCGGATATTTTTGCTGTGGGGCATCGCGTGGTACACGGCGGTGAATATTTTTCCCGGCCAACCCTGATCAATGATGAAGTGATGAACAAAATTTCCCAGTGCAGTCAATTGGCGCCGCTTCACAATCCACCGCAATTAAAGGGCATCGAAGCTTGCCGCCGATTAATACAGGGCGTTCCTCAAGTGGCTGTGTTTGATACAGCGTTTCATCAAACCATACCGCCGGTCGCCTATATGTACGGACTGCCTTATGATAAATATAAAAAACATCGAATTCGCCGCTACGGATTTCACGGCACATCGCATTATTACGTAGCGCACCGCGCAGCAACACTGGAAAAGCAACCCGTTGAAAAACTAAAGATCATTACCTGCCATTTGGGGAACGGCAGCAGTGTCGCAGCCATCAAAGGAGGGAAATGTATCGATACCTCGATGGGATTTACGCCGCTGGAAGGTTTGGTCATGGGCACAAGAGCCGGCGACATTGACTGTTCCGCGGTGCTGTATTTGATGCGCCAGGAAAATTTGAACGCCGAAAAAATGGACACTCTGCTGAACAAACAAAGTGGTTTATTGGGGCTATCCGGCGTCTCCAACGATATGCGCAAAATCATTGAGGCAGCGGATAAAAACAATGAAAGAAGCCGCCTGGCTTTTGATATTTTCTGTTATCGAGTCAAAAAATATATTGGCGCTTACACCGCCGCCTTAAACGGCGTCGATGTTTTGGTTTTCACTGCTGGCATTGGCGAAAACTCGCCGGC
>DSAU01000529.1 GCA_011046315.1 bacterium | reverse complement strand
TGCTGGAAGGTGAAGGCACAGATAACAATAGTATTATTGGCAATTACATCGGCACTAACAAAGAGCATAACAAGACAATCGGCAATACGAATGGTATTATTATTCACCAACAGGCAAAATCAAATAGAATTGGTTTCAATAGTTTAACTATGAATGTTATTTCCGGTAATAAAGAATGCGGCATCCGCTTGGATGGAGCAGGGACAATGAATAATGCCGTGCTCGGTAACCATATCGGTACAGATACTGAAGGCGAGCTGGAAATTGGCAATAAAATAGGGGTTCGATTTTCCGGCGGCGCAAGCGCGGATACAGTGGGCGGTTTTGAAATTGGGTCCTGGCTCGGAAATGTAATTTCGGGAAATAAGGAACATGGCATCCAGATTGATGGAACAGACACAAAAGGCAACGTCATCCGGGGCAATCGTATCGGAACAAACCGGACGGGAACTAAAGCGATCAAAAACAACGGCAATGGGCTTTACTTTTTGAATGATGGCGGGCAACACATCGTAGGCGGGCTTGCATACGGACAGGGTAATTTAATCTCCGGAAATGAAAATGCCGGCATCCTCATCGAAGGCTCGGGAAAAAACAAATTCTATAGAAACAAGATTGGAACCGATGAAACAGGCGAAGAAAAAATTCCCAACAAGTGGGGTATTTATCTCCGGGAAGGAGCAAAATCAAATGTGATTGGCGATTACGAGGGCGGTAACGGTAACGTGATTTCCGGCAATGCCGAAAGCGGCATTCGAATTGAACAGGAAAGAACGGACAATACGATAATTTCCGGCAATCACATCGGAACCAAATGGTTTGGGGGAGGGACGCTTGGCAACAAGTACGGAATTCATATTCTCAATAAAGTGAAAGATACCAGTATAGGCGAAGGGAATACGATCGCGGGTAATGATTCAATCGGCATATTGATTGAAGGAGAAGGAACGCAAGATAATAGGGCATGGGGAAACTATATTGGCACATCACAAGGCGGATCGGTAGAAAACCCGAATTTTTACGGCATTGTCATTCGCAATAAAGCCACGTCAAATATCATTGGCGGTGTTGGGGCAAATGAAAGAAATATCATTTCCGGCAATAATCTCTTTGGAATTTACATCGTTGGAAATGGAACGACTGAAAACAAAATTTGGGGCAATTATATAGGCACCTCGGGCGATGGGAAAACACGGTTAGGGAATGGGGTAGGAATCATAATGAAAAATGGCGCTTCCAATAATTACATTGGCATCGATAGCCAGGGAAACGGCAAAGGGAATGTAATTGCCGGCAGCATAAGCGGAATCGGGATTTATAATAAGGAAAGCAAAGACAACAAGATTTCCGGCAATTTCATTGGAACCAATGAAGAAAGTGACAGCGGTCTGGGCAACGAGGATGGTATTCATATGGAGCTCAATGTTGAATCTTTGCTGATAGGCGGAGAAAATGACAATGAGAGAAATATCATTTCGGGGAACACTGGAGCCGGAATCAAAATCATAGAATCGAACTCGATTAAAATCTGGGGGAATTACATTGGCACGGATAAGGAGGGCTTGTCGGCGCTGGGCAACCAGAATGGAATCTACATAAAATCCGCCTCGACAATAAATGATATCGGCTGGCATAACGGCTCCGGGAGAATGAATATCATTTCCGGGAATACTGAATGCGGTGTTCTCATCGATGGCGCAGGAAGCGAACGCAATCGAATTAAAGGAAACTATATCGGGTTAAAATCGGATGGAACCGCTCTGGCAAATGAAAACGGAATATGCATAATAAATGGCGCAAAAAACAATATCATCGGTGCTGAAACAGAGGTTTTTGAAAGTAATGAACGGAATATTATTTCCGGAAATACACAGGCGGGAGTGCTTATTGAGGGCAGCGGCACAGATGAAAATTATGTATTTGGTAATTACATCGGAACAGATATCAATGGGCAGTCATCTGTGCCGAATAAATTGGATGGCGTGGTTATCCGCAATAGCGCCGGTAGAAACCAAATTGGGATCAAGGGGAAAGACCCTTTAAGCTATTTTGGTAAAAAAAATATCATTTCTGGAAATAATAGGGCAGGCGTAAACATTGACGGCGCGATGGAAAACCTTGTTGTTGGTAATTTTATCGGAACCAATGTGAATGGAGATAAGGAATTGCCAAACAGTTCTGGAGTATTTATCCAGAATTCGGCAGTCCTTAACCAGATTGGCGGAACAGGATTTCCGGAAGGGAACCTGATTTCCGGGAACGGGGGGACCGGAATAATATTAACCGGAATAGGGACAGAATATAATTCCGTAGAGGGAAATTACATTGGAACCGATTTGTACGGCAGCCGTCCTCTTGCTAATGCATGGCATGGTATATGGATTGGAGATGGTGCAAAAAATAATACAATTGGAAACGACTGGAATAAAGATGGAAAAAACATCATTTCGGGAAATAAAGGTTATGGTCTAATCATAAATGGCAGAGGAAGCTCCGGAAATGAAATTTGGGGGAACTATGTCGGAACAAGTTGGGACGGCGTAGTAAAACTGCCTAATAAGAGCGGCATCGGTATTTTATCAGGAGCCGATGGAAATTTTATTGGCGGTTATGGAAATAAAAGAAATCTTATTTCCGGAAATGAAGCCAATGCTATTTATATTCAGCATGTTCGTGATAATATAATTACCAATAATTATATTGGCACCGAATTCTCCGGCAAAATTGATCTGGCAAATTATACCGGCATTAACCTGGTGGCCAGTTTTGATAATACTATTTCAAATAACCGCGTTTGGTACAATTGTCAAGGCATCGTCGGGGACACAACAAACAATAAATTAATCAACAACCATATTTATAATAGCTGGTGTCTTTTTACCGGGATTCATCTGAAAAACTCCACGTCGACGATTACAGGCAATATCATTCACGGTGATGCGGGTGATGCTATCAAGCTTGAGAACAGCAACCCGGTTATCAAAAAAAACAATATTTATGATAACAGCGGCATGGGTGTCAACAATCTCGATGCGGAAATCACCGTTGACGCCAGTGACAATTGGTGGGGTGATCCCTCCGGTCCCGGTGGCGCCGGCCCCGGTTCTGGCGATGAGGTCAGCACAAATGTTAATTTCGCCAACTGGCGCGATCAGGCTGTTTCTTTGGTCGTGTCGGCGGCAACCGATACCTTTTTCCTCGCCAGCGGACAGGATGATTCGGTTTTCTGTTCTTTTCAAAATTGGAGTAACCTGGAAGATGTGGTCAATGTGACCATAACCGCCGATTCATCAAGCTGGATCACATGCCCAACGGAAATGGCCGTCGCGCTCAAAGACAGCATGGGCGCCGATACCGTCATTACTTTTTCGACGCCCGCTAACGCTCCATCCGGTGTTCTTAACAAAGTAAAAATATCTGCCGTTTCCCAGGCGGATCCAACCCTTGTTGATGCGGATTCTTTTTACGTGATCACCTACAATTCCACCCTGGCCTCGATCACTGTTGCTCCGGATTCCGCTGTTTTGCGTGCCGGGCAAAGCCAACAGTTTTCTGTCTCCGGATATGATTCGCTGCAATCGCCGGTCGATGTGGTGGTCGACTGGAGCACAAATGGTGGCACAATCGATGAGAACGGCATGTATTATGCGAACGTTGATCCCGGCAGATATTCGATCATAGCAAAAGAGCCGGTGAGCGGCTTGTCCGATTCGGCCATAGCTCGCGTTCTTCCTTTACTATCCGATATTGAAATTTCTCCTGACTCGCTTCAAGTCAAGCCCGGCGCTGTGCAACAATTTGCAGCTATCGGAAAAGATACTGTCGGCAACGAGGTTGAAGTCTTTCCTTTTTGGCAGGCAACGGGTGGAGATATAGACAGCAACGGCCAATACATCGCCGGCAGCGATACGGGCAGCTTTTGGGTGAGCGTGGCCGATTTATACGATGCACAAGTGAACGATACGGCGATTGTCATCATTGCCACTGTGACGGCTGTCGAACCGGAAAAAATTGCCCAAATCCCGTCCGAGTTTGCTGTCTTTCAAAATTACCCAAATCCATTTAATCCGGAAACGACCATTGATTTTCACGTGGCAAAATCCTGCCTGGTTGAAATAATAGTATATGATGTTACCGGCAGGAAAACAGCCGAACTGGTCAATGGCGAATATTTGCCGGGCCAATACAAGGTGAAATTCAGCGCCGTTAATATACCATCTGGCTTGTATTTTTACCGGATAAAGATGGGAGATTATTTTCAGTCGATTAAAAAGATGGTGGTTTTAAAATAAATGATGACCTGTGACTATGGAACGCGGATAACACGGATTACGCGGATGCGCACGGATAAAAACCGCGAAAATCTGTGTCATCCACGTTATCCGAGATATTAAAATCGAGGCAAACATTCTTGTAGGAACGGAAATGCTATATTCAGATTTGACAGAAAAGATAATAAATGCATTTTACAAGGTGAATAACACACTCGGTTTTGGATTCCTGGAAAAAGTTTATGAGAATGCCATGGTAGTTGAATTACGCAAGATGGGATGCGACGTTCAGCAACAAAAAAATATCAGAGTTTACTATGAGAGTGAAGAAGTAGGAGATTACTACGCGGATTTATTAGTAGAGAGATTGGTGATTGTGGAATTAAAGGCTTGCGAGAGCCTTTGTGAGGAGCATGAAGCACAATTGATTAACTATCTGAAAGCCACCAAAATCGAGGTTGGTCTGTTGCTCAATTTCGGCAGAAAGGCAGAGTTTAAAAGAAAGATTTTTAGCAATGACAGGAAATAATTTAAAGAACGTAGATTACACGGATTATGCGGATAAACGCAGATTACAATCCGCGAAAATCTGTGTCATCCGCGTTATCCGTGTGCTATTAAAATCGATCAAGATGGAAGGTTATTTTCAATCAATCAAGGAGGCCATCATGAAACGCCAAATCACCTTTGGAAGAACACTTATCGCTTGTTTATCGATGGGGATGTTATTGTTCTCATTCTCCGGAGCGATGGACAGTTCAGAAGAAAATTATCGTTCGAGTTTTTCACAAAAAGAGGACAGAAACATCTACGCCTTGAATTACACGCTCAAAGCCGGCGATATCCTATACTCGTTTGCTACAGATAAGGATGGTACGGTGGGAGTCACCGTGGTCGGTGATAAAGTCATCGTTTCCGTCGGCGAGGATTCCGCTGACGTCGTTGACAACAAATTCTATGTTTACAATTTTGACGGCACATTGGTGCAGTCTTTTCCGCAGGGATCGACTACCGGCTTGGGCTTCCGAGACCTGGCGTTTGACGGCAGCTCCATCCTGGCGAGCGAGGACAATACCATCAAAAAAATTGATCCTAATACGTTCCAGATAACCGGTTCGATTACCAATACCCAAAACGCAATTCACCGGGGATTGGCTTATGATGCGGTGGATAATGTAATCTGGTCAGCCAACGGTCAGCAGGCCCGGTGCTGCGAATCGATCCCGCCACTGGCGCAACCATATTTTCGCTGCCCAATCCCGTCAGCTACGCTAAACCTTATGGTCTGGCTTTCGACCGCTTCACCGGAGCGCAGGATCCTTACCTGTGGTTTGCCGAACCCTGGAGCTACGGTCAGTTCCGGCTTTCACAAGTCAATGTCTGGGACGGACTCATTTATCACACCATCGATGTAACCGCGGCGCTGGCGCGACCGGATAGCTGTTTGTCCGGCGGATTGGAGATAATCGACAACCATCCTGATTACCCGGGTAAAATCATCGCCGTGGCGGTGGAGCAGAAGACCAATTCGATTCTTTTTGTGGACATCACCGGCACGCCGCTGCCGGATAGAATCCTGCTTCAGAATAGAGCTTCGATAGGCGGATGGCTTCATCGTGCGATGGTGGAGAATAATTTTTTGTACGAATTCCGGGCACACGACCTGAACATACTTGATCTGGCGGATAACAAACGAAAACGATCCTCCAGGCTGCTGCCTTCAGAGCCGCAAAACGGATTAGTCTTTAATGATTTTCTCTACCTTTATTATCCCGGGCAGAATGAAAATTTTAACAAAAGAATCGAATTTATCAATGTTTCAAACAAAGACAGACCGTTTATTGCCGGTTGGTACACAACGACCAGGATCTTGTCAAGGGGTATTATGAAATTGGCTGTTAGCTCTGTTGCCGGGGGTGGTGATTTTTTGATAGTCCTTACCCAGCAAAGTACGAGTTGGGGAGCGCTTGAAAAAATCCTGTTATTTGAGCTTCCATCTCCTGGTTCCCTGGTATACAAATCCGAGTTGTCAGCCGATATTGTGGACATTGCCGCTGCCGGAAATTATGTTTATGTATTGCTCAAAACTCCGCAACAAAAATTAACCGTATATGAGATAAGCAACAATTCCTTTATCGAAAGGGGAAGTATAGCCATAGCGGATTTGGAAAAGATTACCGTAGCCGGAGATTACGCTTATGTCGCCTGTACTAACTTGCAAGGATTAAAAGTTATTGATATCTCAGATCCGCAGTCGCCGTTTGAAGCTGCTGCTTTCGGAAATGGGGTATATAGTTTTTATGACGATATGCTGCTTTCAAATAATCCAACGGCTTTTCTGAAAACAACCGACTTTGATATTGTTGCTGTTGATATTAGCAACCCGCTTACACCGGCAGAGCTTGCTAATTTTAATCCTGACGGCGTGGGAAATTTCAAGTTCTCGGGCTATTATGCCAATTCATTGTTTCTAACTGACTCTGGTTCGCTTTATGAAGTGGATTACACCATCCCTGCCGCACCATCAATAGCATTAGGCGTATTCGAGCCATCAATCATTCGCGGCAACACGGCTTTCGACAATAAGCTCTACTCGGTTGGCAATGATAAGCTATGGGTTTATGATGTTGATGAAACCGGTGTCCCCATCTTTAACAGCTCGATTGATATTGCAAAGGCAGATAAGATTTTTAACGATGGGAACTATTTGTTTGTATGCGACAGAGACAATTTGTTAAACATTTACGACGCCTCGCTTCAATTAGTAGGGAGCTTCGATGCCGGAGCGCCGGTTATGGATGCGGCGACGCGAAATAACACGCTTTATCTTGCGCTCTACAATTCCACGGATCTAAAAATCGTCGATTACGGCAATCCGGCTGCGCCGTCCGAAATAACTACCTTCACATTATTCTATCCCGGAACGGCCTTGTCGCTGTCGGAAAACAGCAACACACTTTTTGTTGCTTCCAATAATGGCGATGGTTCCGGCAATGAGCAGGGTTATTTCCAAGTCATCGATGTAAGTGATGCAGCAAATCCGGTGTTATTGTCGGATCAGCAAATCGCTGTCGGAAATAAAATTCATAACCTGCATCCTGCCGGCAACCTGCTGTTCACCGGCGGCTCATCGGGCAGTGATGGTCTGATCGAAGTTTTTGATGTCAGCGATCCGGCCAATCCGGCAAGGATCAAAGCCAGCCCGTTTTTAGATTCGCCCCTCGCCGACATTGCCTATTTTCGCGGTTATGTTTTCGCCGCCCTGCCGGACGCTGGCTCGATGATTTCCTATCGCTGGGATGCTTCCTTACAAGAGTTCTTCCCCGGGCCTTCCGCCGCAATGCCGGAGCCGGTTGAGATTACGCTGTTTACCCGAACGCCCGCTTTTTCGAGCAACTCGCTGCTAAAAAGTTTTGGCGACGAACCCAAAACCTATGCCGTTGTCAATAATGGTCCAAAATACCAGCAATCCACCGAGGGCAGCAAGGGAACGAAATTGACCGAGATCGTGGTTTATCCGCCTCATGAGCCGCAGAAAGTTGACCTGACCATGGCTGTTGAACCGCCCGAAGCGGCAGAGGCAGGATGCAGCACCATTCCCGCGCCGGGTTCCCACCGCTATAACAAAGGAGCGCACGTTAATCTTATGGCAGTGCCCAACCAGGAGCAAGGATGGTTCTTCAAAGAGTGGACCGGCGATGCATCCGGGAAAGATTTAATAGTTGGCGTCACTATGGATAGAGATAAAATTGCCACCGCCCATTTCGAAGAGCTTATGTTGACGGTTTCCGGAACTGAGGACAAAAGGGTTTACTGCGCCAGCCAGATCAATGAAGAGAAAAAATTTGTCATACTGCCGGTGACATTATGCGCCAGTGAAGTCGACGACTGGACCGTCAGCAGGATCAACTTCAAGTCGTCGGGAACCGGTGATGAAGCGGCAGATATTGAGGAAGTGAATGTTTTCAAAGCTGGCGTCAACATCTATAACGGAAAATATGCGAACGACAACGGCGTGATCCAAGCCAACTTTCAACCGCCCATTAATATCCAAGCCGGTGAATGCGTAACGATATATTTCAATTATGATTTCTCAACCCTGGACATCAATAGCTACGCATCTGATCAGCCGAAAACTTTTCTGGTCGAAACGGGAGCTGTCATCGCAAAGCCCGATCATTATGAAAGCGGCCTCATCGCCGGCAAAGCGCAGATAGATACCTTTAGTATTGGCAGGGTCTATAATTCAAAAAAGGTTGTCTTTTCACAGATTCAGGA
>DSAU01000195.1 GCA_011046315.1 bacterium | reverse complement strand
GATTGACCTTCACTGGAAACCGAGCTCACTTTATGAACATCAGTCAGGGTTTGTGCGACTGCTTCGATAGGTGAAGTCACATACGCCTCCACCATTTCCGCCGAGCTATTGAACCAGCTCGTGGTGACTGAGAGCTTCGGATAATCCACCTCTGGCGTCAACTCCAATGGCAATCGATACATCGACATAAAGCCAGTGACCAGTATTACCAGGAAAAACATCAGCACCGCAGTGGGACGATTGATGGCGCTTTTAATCAGGCTCATAATTCTGTTCAGGTGATTGGGTAAATTGGAAATAGGATAATTGGGTAACCGGGTAATTAGCTGATTTTCGATTTCATATTTCAGCGAAAATTAAATTTGTTAATTTAACTACTAAAAGGTCAAAACTGTTCACTGCTGCTGTATTTTTTCAAAATTCACATTAAGCTGACCAGGTACTGGATTGATTTATTAGTAACTGACAATTAATTCACAAAACAAGTGGGGAATATCATGAACCTGAGACTGGGGAATATGATGCACTTTGACAACCCCAACTGCAATTCATATTGATCAATATTGTCGCTGATTGATATTATCCCCTGATAAATTCCACCAATTGAAATATCTAAAACTCTAACTCAATACCAAAAATCGGTAACAATCGCCACTGATAAACAGGTTCCTTTTTCTGATCCCGATTATTCCAGAAATAATTAGCAATATTCTTCCTGTCATACACATTCCAGATGCTTAAATAAACGACCATATTGATTTTGTTAAAATGGAAGCGATGGTCGGTGCGAAGATTCAATGTGTGGTAGTCTGGATAGCGTTCTTGATTGACTCGCTGTTTGTCATAAACTCCCCGCTGTTGTTGTTTTGACTTTTCCAGATCAAATGGAGTATATGGAACGCCTCCGGCGTAGATAAAGCGGCCGCTTATTTCCCAGTGGTGATCAGGCTTATATCCGCCCTCGAAACTGAAGGAAATCCGGTTATCATAACCGCGATTTCGCCAAATATTGTCTCCACCTCGGTAGCGAGAGCGAAAAATTGTACCTCCAATGATTCCGTAAAAATTCTTTGCTAATTTTTTTTGTATCCTCTCAATATTTTATGGCGTAAGTTCAAGTAATAAGTGCAACACTTGTGAACCCTGTAAATACTGGAATTTGATATTTCATTTTCCCCCAATGCCCTTTCACAAACGGTTGAAGGGAATTGGGAGAAAATGAATTTACTTGATAATTATAAAGTTACATTTTTGCACTTGGAACTTGAATCCACCAAATAATTAATTATTTATTTTTTCGATAAATGCAGCGATTTGTTCTGGTGAAACTTTGGAGATGCTATGATCAACCTGGGCGATTTTGCGTATGATAGCCCGCTCCAAAAAATTCATCCGCTCGAAATCGAATTCTCCGCCCATAATTGCTGTTGCAGTTGCATGTTCGATCAAATCGGTTGGAAATGCATTATCAAATTGTTGCTGCGCTTTTTCTCCTTCTTCCATACAGCAGAGATACAATCCAAGCTTTTTGACTTTCAACGTATCGAGATTTTTTTGACAAAAGTCACTTATCTTTTTTTGTATTTTGCCAGCGTGAATTGAACCGCCCACGATCACTGTGTCGTAGTCGGTAAAGGTGTTCAGTTTTTCTTTTTTTAAATTAACCAGTTTAACCTCTCCGCGCAAACCTTTTTCAATTTCTCTGGCGCATTTTTCAGCGCAACCGTGCCTTGTCGTATAAACCAGTAACGTCTTCATCTAATCCCTTCTGATTTTTTATTTGTTATGGTGGAATTATTTTTTTCAATATTTAAAATTGCAATGTTTAACAATCGATATCGTTTTCCGACTTAATCGCTGTCAACGGTTATTGCTGTCGAGATCACAGCGGCCATGCCCAGAGGATCAGTGGGACGGCTACGGCAACGATGATAATTTCCAGCGGCACACCCATCCGCCAGTAGTCGCTGAATTTGTATCCACCCGGTCCCATGACCAGCGTATTGGATTGATGCCCGATCGGTGTTAAAAAAGCACATGAGGCGCCCAAAGCCACCGCCATCAAAAACGGATCAATGGAGCAAGCCAATTCCCGGGCGATGCTGATCGAAATCGGCGCCATCAGTATGGTAGCCGCTGCATTATTGATCAGATCAGATAAAAACATGGTCAACACCAGGATAAGTGTTATTGTTGTCCAACCAGGCAGATTGCCAACGATGTCGAGAATTCTGTTAGCAATCAGCGCAGCACCGCCGGTGGTTTCCAACGCAGCGCCGACCGGAATCATGGCGCCCAGCAGAATAATAATAGGCCAGTCCACGCTTGTATAAATATTCCGCACCGACACCAGACCGCTTACCACCAAAATAAAGGCAGCCATTACAAAAGAAATTTGCACGGGAATGATACCGAGTGCGGCGACAATCATGGCGATAGCAAACATCCCAACTGCGAACATCACCCGTTTCGGCTGTCCGATCTGTAATTCACGTTCTACCAGCGGCAAGCAACCCATGGCGGCAATTGAATTCTGCAGAGAAGCTGCTCAACAGCAGCACATCACCCTCCTGAAAGCGAATTTTATCTACCCGTTTGATCAGTCGTTGACCGCGTCGGGAGATGCCCAACAAATTGACTCCGTAACGGGTGCGCAGGCTAATCCCGGATGCAGTTTTTTCGATAATCGGAGCATCGGTGCCCACCACCACTTCAGCAATTAATACGTCTTTGGAACCGGCAGCATCACGACGAAATTTTTTGCTTCCCGCCAATTTTAATTCGGTCAGATTAAGAAATGATTTTAAGCTTTGAGAATCGGATTCAATGATAATAATGTCATTGGTCTTCAATTCCTCAGTGGTTTTCGGAATATGCAGTCGCTTGTTGCGGCGGATTAATCCCAACACCTGTACCTCATCACCAGCGATTTCTCCCAATTCCCCCACTGTTTTCCCGACCATCTTTGCGCCGCGCTGCACCCGTACTTCAGTGATGTAGTCTTCAATCTGAAATGCCTCGGCGGCAGAAGTTCCTCCCGCTCTTTTAGGGAGCAGGCGCCAGCCAAGCAGTGATACAAACAGCGTCCCCAGCAGCGCCACGCCTGCGCCTACCGGTGTAAAATCGAACATCTTGAATGCGGCGCCAGTCTCTTCCGCCCGAAACATGGCGATAATGATGTTGGGAGGAGTACCGATCATGGTTACCAGACCGCCCAGCAACGAAGCAAAAGCCAGCGGCATTAAAAAATGGGAGGGTGAATGCCCGCTCTTGCGAGCGATTTGAATTGCCACCGGCATGAGAATTGCCAATGCGCCTATATTGTTCATAAAACCAGAGCTAATCATTACCACGGCGGTTAAAGCAATAATCTGGAGCTGTAATGATTTACCCACCCTGGAGAGCCAATTGGCAAGAACGTCCACCACGCCGCTGTTTTCCAGCGCCTTACTGACAATGAGTACCGCGGCGACGGTGATCACGGCAGCATGGGCGAAGCCCTCAAAGGCTTTTTCCGCAGGCACAATTCCGACTAAAACAAGAATCAATAACGACAGCAACGCCACCAAATCGTAGCGTAATTTGCCCCAAATGAATAACAGCAAAGCCAGTCCCAGCGTAAAGAAAACAATTGTCTGATTGAGTATTTCATTTTGCATAAATTCGCTCTACTAGATAATGGATGTTTGTTGAGACGAAACAAGCCTCGAATGTTCAATCCAGCCGTCGGTTGCCGGTTAAGTCGTTGGGGTGTCTTTTCTTGCTTGCATTTCCAGATGACCGCTGCGGATATGAACATCCCGTTGAGGATAGGGTATTTCGATGTTGTATTGATTGAATTTTTCTAAAATAGCGAAATTCAGTGAGCTAATGAGAACCCCCTTGGTGTGAGTGAGGGTCTTGGTCCAGGCGCGCAATTCAAAATGCAAGCCATTGTCGCCAAATTTTAGCAGCCGAACCGCCGGCGCTCTGTCCTCTAATACATCCGGGTTTTCCCTTGCCACTTCTAGCAGCAGCTTTTCCACCAACCGAACATCACTCCCGTAAGCTACTGATATCGGGATTTTGAAGCGTACGTTGCTGTCAGTATAACTCCAATTGATAACGTCCTCAGAGATAAATTTTGAATTGGGTACAACCATGGCGATATTATCATTGGTAACGATTGTGGTGCTGCGAGCGCCGATATGCACCACATCGCCTTCGACGTCCCCGACCTCAATACGGTCGCCGATTTTGATAGGACGCTCAAAAAGGATGATGATGCCGCTGATGAAATTATTGGCGATATTTTGCAGCCCGAATCCCACGCCCAGTCCGATTGCACCAGCCAGCACATTCAGTGTTGTAAGGTCGATCCCTGCAGTCTGGATAATAATCAGCAAACCGACGGATACGACAAAATAACGCAGTAATGAACCGAAAGTTTGTCGCGCTGCCAGCGTCATGTTGGTTTTTACCAACAACCTGTTTAAAAGCCAGCGCCGGAAAAGAGCGGTGAGATAAAACAACAGGACAGTGAAAATGAAAAGATAGAGAAACGACCACAAGGTGAGTTTAAACTCACCGATAGTGAGTAAGGGAAAATCTAACATTTCCCGTAGCAGTCGAAAAAAATCTGTTAAAACATTCATCGTACTCCTGTGATTGAGGCATAGAACCACAATTCAGTTTGGTCAAACCCTGATTAATGTAAAATTTGCCCCATTCATGCCAACAATTGAGCAACCATCTTCCGCCGCAAAATTAACGACGGAAGATGGCCTGGCTCTAATAATCTGTCGGTCTTTTTTTAATGAAGCTTTCAGGCGCGACCGGCGGCTTTTGCTTTAAAGACAACGGTGGTAATTAGTTCAGTTAAAAAGCCATAGATTATGCCCATAACGATAGTGGCAATGGCAATGTTCAGTCGATCACAAACCGGAATCGCCATCGGAATGCTGGTAATCAAACCGAGCACAGTGCCGTGCAGCCACCAGTTCAGCCGGATGGCGCTAATGCCGATAGTGAAACCCAATAGCGCGCGGCTGACTAAAATCGACCATTTTATTAGCGGTGTAATTTCTGGATCTGAACTGGCCAAGAGCATACAGATAACACCAAAGACCACACCGCAGATGGTGGCGATGAGCACACGTTTTGTGGTAAGCATGAGTTCTGCCTCCTTGTCTTGATAAATAAAAATTTTGCTGCAAATTCCTGTGATGAAGTGCAGTGAATTAGTGAATTTTTATTTCATGTTTTTTTTCTGAAACCATGCCAGGGAATCAATGATTTTATTCTATTACCAGGCTAATCGTGCATTTTTTTGTAAAAACATTTTAAATAAACACTGAAAACACTAAAATCCATCGATATATTTTTTTTATTTTAAAATGTCTTTTTCAGTAAGACACGGTATTTTTCAGTGTTTAATTTTTCGGTTTTGCCATGCTATAGTATTACGAGCTAACTTTTGCATTTTTTTGAAAGAGCTTCTTTTTCTTTCATTTTTAATTTTACATTTTTAATTTTTAATTGCAGCTTGCTGCGCTATGCAATTATCACCCAGTTAATTTACCATTTTTCATAGCGCACCAGTTGAGAAAGCGGCTTTCGCTGCTTGGTTCGCCCCGAATCTGCTGGATAGCCCAGCGGCGTGAAAGCTATCGGTTCAACATTGTCGGGGAGCTGTAATGCCTCACGGGCGGCTTTGGGATCGAATGCAGCGATCCAACAGGTCCCTAATCCCAGGTCTGCTGCCGCCAGGATTAGATGATCCATGGCAATGGTCGCATCAACATCGGCGTAATTTTTACCGTCGCTGCGCGTCCAGGCTGCTTCCGGAAGCGCGCATATACAGATCACCAGCGGCGCCTGGATGAACCAATCTTTTGAATAAATCTGTTTCATTTCTTTTTCACGACCTCTGGTGTGAATGACGATCAGTTGAAAGGGCTGACGATTGGCGGCAGTTGGCGCGAAATTCGCGGATTGTAGTACTTTTTCCAAAACGGCGGTTGGTACAGACTCGGGTTTGTACCCTCTGACACTGTAACGCGATTGAATTAGATCAAAAAATTCCATAACTTCTTCCCCTCTGCAATGTTCGTAGAAAAATCATTGATTCAAACGGTTTAACGCACTATCGTTTAAAGAGTTCTGTTTAAAAATAATAGAGATACTTCAATTTCAGCACACTGACACGGTCAACGACGCGCATCCGGTTCGACAACAAATTTCCGGAAGCGTCATAGTAGTCGCTGCGGTTTTGAATTTCGTTAATAGCAAAATAGATCCAGCTCTTGGGTTTAAAATTATACGAAAATAGAAAGCCGAAAATCGCACGCTCCAACCGACTGCTGGATCGTAACATCACATTATCCAGATAAATTCGAAGGTTCAAATTATTAATCGGTGTGAAAGAAGCATACGGTCGGGCATTATACGTCAGCTCAGCGATATTTCCATCAGGATTGCCCTCTGCAAATGCGTTCACCGATGTCCCCAGCGATAAAATATTGGTTGCTTTCCACGAAATTTGACCGCCCGCCCAAGAATAAAACGCCAAATAATCCCGGTAGAAATTATAGGTTCGAGAAAAACCGCTATTGAAGCTGGCGCTCCATACCGGTGATGTGTGAAACCATGAATTGAAATTCAGGTTGTATGATGTAAAGCGGACGTGCTCATCTTTGGAATCGGAAATGTCACAATTGACTTCATATCCCCAATTGGATCGGAACTGCATGTTAAACCCGAGCAAAACTCCGTAATCAGTAAACGCATCCACTTTTTCATAGTTGAGCAGTCCGCCGGTATAAATTAAAAATTGTTTCAGATTACCTTCATTAAAATACCAACGGGGACCTGCAACCACCACGGATTGTGCAGTCCCTTTCCAGGGAACAAAGCCCACTCCATCGATATCAAAATCGTCGCCGATCGCCCTAGCGCGCCAGAGCAGCATCCATTTTTCTTGAAATACAGTCAAGCCAGCAGACGAGGCAAAATCACCCTGTTGATTTCGGTAAGACCGCGCCAGTTGATACGCCAATTGCCAACTGGAGCCGCGGAACGCGCCATCGATGTCGAGCACACCGTTATCTTCGCCGTTGCTATGTTTGCCCACGTACATCAACCCCAGAGTGCTGTTTCCCATTATCTGGCGTTTTAATCGGATCGATGTAAAAACCGCCTGATCTTCGGTTAACTTTTCACTGCCGGAAAGATAATCTGCTTTCCCGGTTACTGCCATAAAACCGCCGTATTCCCATTTATTTATCCTGCCGAACGTTTTGGTTCCGAACAATATTGGCGTTTCACTGCCGTCGGGCAGTTTTCTGCCAATGCGCCGCGAATAAAATAATTCCAGCGGCTCATAAAAACCGGTGTCGCGCTGTTTTCCTGCTGCCATAAAAATTTCATTACCCTCGGTAAAAAATGGCCGCCGTTCCGAAAAATAGGTCTCATAACGGCTAATGTTGAACCTGTACGGGTCCGCCTCAATCTGAGCGAAATCAGGATTGGCTGTCAGTTGCAGGGTGAGGCTGGGTGAAGGATTGTAAAAAATATCAATACCAGCAGCCGGATCCAGATCATACTTTTTACCGCCTTGATAGGTCGCCCTGGCAATACCCACCGGGTATAGTTCCAGATGCGTGCCCTTTATCGCAGGCTTAAAATCCTCAAATATTAATCGCCCAAAGCTTGAGATTCTCTGCCCCTCAACCTCCTCGTAAGTGCACCAGTAAATATCCTCTCGCAGCGTCGGAATCCAACGATCAAAATCCAGTCCCCATTCTGTTGATTTGCTGTCATATTTGATCGACTTGTAAGGTATTTTCATTTCAACCACGTACCCCCAGTCATAAATTTTTGAATCAGCGAACCATATTCCATCCCATGAATAATCACGGTTACGTGCATCGTCCAGCAGCCGACAATCTCCGCGCACTCCTGAAGCAGATACCGCAAATTTATAAGCGGTGCGTTTATTGCCAAAAGTGTCCAACATCAAGGATACCACATCGCCGCCGAAATCATCCAGCTTGCCGGTGTGTTTCTGAATATTGTCAATATGATCATAACAGACGATCAAGCAATACAAAGCATCTTCTGTGGTCAATAATTTTGCCACGGTCTTTCGCGAGGGCGCTGTATTATGAAAAGGCTGAAATTGAACAAAATCAGCCACTGAATCTGCGGCGCTCCATACCGGATCAATTCTGCCATCAATACGTATCGGCTCATCAGCAGTTCGCAGAACAAGCGTTTTATCGAGATTCTTCTGTGCCATCACCGCGCTTGCAAGAAATAATAACATTAAAACTTTTCTCATAGTAACTTCCTCCATTTGTGCCAATGACATGAACATTTTTTTTGTGGCGCATCGACTTGAAAAAATGTTGTTGTGAAAAGTGCCCTGTTTTTTGCCAAATAATTGCTTGCAAAATTTACGAGAATTGGGAGAGAAAGTTCACTGCAAATAACTGCTGTGTTCTGAAAATGAGCTTTTTTTTATTGACATCACCGGAAATTGTATGTATATTGTGTAGCAAGATTTTACAAAAATCATGAATACAAACCATATAT